>CAIUEQ010000219.1 GCA_903898215.1 uncultured Bacteroidota bacterium
ACCCATACTAGGCCAGCAGAAGAGTAATAAAACCTGTTCATTGTGGCGAGCCAAATATTAAAATCCTTGTTTTCTTTTAAAATTGGATAGTATTTCTTTCTCTTAATAATGGTGCAAAAATGCCCAAAGGAAGCTTCGTCTGATAAATAACTTCTATAGGCCGATTTGTAATTTATGCCTTGTTCTGGCAGGTGATTTTTCCCTTTTATACCAAAATGATTACGGAGCTTTTTGCAGTTTTCTCCAGATCCATGTCCAGATTCTATCAATGCAATTCCTAAAATAACACTAGCTGGTATACCTGTTTTGGCAGATAAACTTTGGGCCAATGGCGCATATGTTATAATATAACTATTGGCAGATAAACTTTGTGCAGTTATTTGTTGAGAAAAGAAATAACAGAAAATAAGCGCAAATAAACTGCGCGGATTAAAACATGATTTTTTTTGTAACATAATTGGGCGATATGTTATTTGGCAATTTTCAATTCTTAGGGAAAATAAACGACCATTATCAGCCACAAAGATGGGCCAATAATTCCATTCTAAATGCACACCAAAACCCCGTGTGTCTTATTAAGGGGCCAAAATTAAAATGTTATTAATTGTCGCAATAGCGCATGAATTGCCCCCATAAGTGGTAAACACCTGTTGAGACAGCCTAAATTTTTTCGTTTTTGGTGTTCGGTTCGAACCGATTTATTGTTTTAAATGCATTGGAAAACAAGCTTATCCACCAAAAAAATAGCCCCATAAGCAAAAAGCTATGGGGCTATGAAGAATTAATTAATAGTAATTACCACTCTGCTGTTGGGTCGAACCTAAAAACCTCGCTCATTTCCTCTACTAATGGAGATAAATTTGCTGTATGGTTTCCAATTCTTCCTCCAAAAACTGGATTCCATGAGGTGGAAGCCGGTATTTCAATACCTGCTTTTATTAGGTAAGGCGTAATATTTGCCAACCATTTTTCTTGCAGGGTTTCTTCACCTTCAAAAACTCCCTCGGCAATTAATTGGTCCTCAAACGAACTTTTTTCAAACATACCTAAGGCATAATTCCATGCTTCATTAAAGGCGGCTTGCATACGGTTATGACTTTCTTCATTTGCCGAACCTAATTTTACCATCCAGGTATTTGCATGAAAAACATGGTATTTAAGTTCTCCTTTTACCTTGCGGGCAACTTTAGCTAATGGCTCATAGCTAGAATTAGCGAGTGCCTCAAAGCGTAATTGGTCTGCATGGTCATATAAAAAGTGACGTACCAAACTAAAGTCGTATTCGCCGTTAGGTAATTCTACCAATTGTGCATTGTGAAATTGATTGGCATTTCTGGTGAATGCAACCGTATCAGGTTCTTGTTCCCCTAGGTCGTTTAATAATTGGTAGAGTGCTTGTGCCTGTCCAATTTTATCTTGTGCCATACTGCTAAAAGAAATATCTTCTTCTAGAATTGGTCCAAGCCCTGTCCATTCGCTGTTTCTATGTCCAATAATTAAAAGATCATCGGCCATTTTATAAAGCAATTCTTTGATTGCTTCGCTGCTAGTTTGATTCATGTAATTGTCTAAACTCCTTTTTTGTATTTATTAATTTTCTCCATCACTTTGTAGCCACCAGCTTCGCGGTATTGCTTTTCTGGAACCGTGTCAAAAATGTCGGAATCATCATATTCAGAAGCAAATACATCACGTGTTTTTACTACCCAAATATTTACACTAAAACCTCTTCTACCATATTGTTCTTTGCCAAAAAGAAATGCCATTTCTGCATTTGGGGCATGAACAATTCCAACATGCATATGTTGATCGCCACGTTTTTTTTGATGAAAAACTTCATAAGTTTCCCATTGATCCAAATCTTTTAATGGTGTAATGGTATTGTTTTCTTCAATTTGAGCGCGGGTTACGCGTGGGTCTAATGATTTTATCATTTGTTTAATTCTGTATTTTAAGATTAGAAAATTTCAAAATTTTCAAATTAATATTTACGCCAATGGAACTATATATTTTGAACCAACATTATTAAGAGCTTCGCGAACCCATCGGCCATGTTCTTCGGCATGTCTTCTTACTGCAAGACGTTCGGCATTACATGGACCATCACCATTTATTACTCGTTTAAATTCGTCCCAATCAGGTTCAGTATATTCCCATTTATTGGTGGCAGTATTTTTCTTTAATAATGGATCAGGAATTGATAATCCAAGATCCCAGATTTTTGGAACATACATATCTAAAAATTGCTGACGCATATCATCGTTCGAAGCCATTTTTACTTTCCACTTCATCAATATTTCTGTATGCTGTGAAATTTTATCACTTGGTCCGAAGAAGTGCATGATTGGAGGCCACCAACGGATCAATGCTCCCTGAACCATGTCTCGCTGTATCGAACTTCCGGTTGCAAGTGTTACAACATTATCATGTCCGTATTTCAAATGAAAAGATTCTTCAGTACAAATCCTGTCAAGTGCACGACAATAAGGGCCATAGCTTCCTTTAGCATTTGCAACCTGATTGATGATTGCTCCGGCATCAATCAGCCAAGCAATCACACATGCATCAGCCCAAGTAAATGCAGGGTAATTAAACACGTTCGAATATTTTGATTTTCCGGTAATCAAATCATTGATCATTGCTTCGCGGCTTTTTCCTAAAGTTTCGGCAGCGCTATACAATAATTGAGCGTGACCAACTTCATCTTGAACTTTTGCCATCAAAGCTAATTTGCGTTTAAATCCAGGAGCACGGGTTATCCAAGTTCCTTCAGGAAGAGCACCAATTATTTCAGAGTGTGCATGTTGTTCAATCATGCGGATAAGTTGCTTGCGATATTCTTTGGGCATCCAATCCTTAGGTTCAATTTTTTCACCTCTATCTATTCGTGCTTCAAATTCTGCTAATTTTTGAGGATCTTCTTCAGCCAAAATTAAATTGGCTTTCTCATTTGGGTCGATATATGCGTTTCCGTACATGTGATTGGTTTGGTGAGTTATAGGTTGTTCGTTTTAAAGGTATTTAATAATTATAAAGTTGGAAGTTTATTTATTAATAGATGTCAGTAATCAATTTTTTTTTTAAACCACCCAAAATAAAATCTGAAAGATTTGTTGCAATTTCTTCCGGAGTAATTCCACCTTTAGGGTCATACCATTGATAAATCCAGTTTACAGATGAAAGTATAGTGAGGGTTGCAAAATCCAAATTAACATTATCAAAAATATCCTCATTTTTCCCTAACACAATAATTGATTTGAATTCATTTTCATATTGGGTACGTAAATTTTTATATTCACTTAAACGAGGCTCTTTTAAATTTCTCCATTCATTTAAACATACCACCGACTGATCAAGATTTGCCGTCATCAAATTCACATGGAGGTTTATTGCCATGCGTAATTTTTCTTCAGCATTAAAATAAATATCATTCACTTCTTTTAGAGCACTGATAAATTTTTCGACCATTCCAAAACAGATTGTGTCGAGTAGTTCATCTTTAGAAGAGATGTGGTGATAAAGGCTTGCAGCTTCCATGCCTAGTTCGGATGCAAGTTCACGCATAGATGATGCTGCATAACCTTTGGTACGAAATTGTTTTGCAGTAACATTCAATATTTGTTGCTTTCGATTGATTATGGGTACTGACATGGGTTAGAATTAGTGTCCAGAATACTATTAATATGTGCCAAAGAAAGTAATAATTCCTCTTTAATAAAAGCAATCAATCGATAAAATACTTTTTCAGAAATTTATCCGATTATGAATATGGTAGGAATTTTATGAATATTCGGTTTTTGTGTACCCCAATCTTTTATGGATTTTGTTTTAATGAATTGGTTGATAGAGCTGATATTAGAAGCTATACACAGTTTTGTATCTGATACGCATGTTTTTAAAATGTCATCCAGTAAATGATTGTTTCTATATGGTGCTTCCATAAAAATTTGTGCTTGATTTTTCGACTTCGAGTCTAATTCGAGATGCTTGATTTTTTTTGCGCGCTCTATTTTTTCAATCGGTAAGTATCCGTGAAAAACAAAATTCTGTCCATTCATACCGCTTGCCATTAACGCCATAAAAATACTTGAGGAACCAGGAAGAGGAATCACATCAATATTTTTTTTATGTGCCATTGCCACTACTTCATTTCCGGGATCGGCAACACAAGGTAAACCTGCGTCAGTTATGATTCCTACATCATTTCCGTTTTCAAATATTTTAAGCAGTTCGTGCACGGTGTTTTTATCGCTATGTTCGTTCCACAGCAAAATTTTCAATTCATTTTGGGGAGTTGAAATTTTGAGTTTTTTGATCAATGCACGTGCATCTTTTTCCGTTTCAACAATAAAACTTTTTAGATGATGAATTTGCTCACGAACAAATTCAGGAATAAAATTTTCGGCATTGTCATCTGCCAAAAAATTGGGTATTAAATAGAGTTTTCCGAAGCCTTTTTGCATGGTGCCAAAAGTAACAATAATAGCAGAGGAGTGGTATCAATAAATACCGATATTTAGTTAATTGTTTGAAAACAAGACAATTGAATAAAATAAAAATAGATTGATTTATAAAGCGAGTGCGCTTATTTTTGCCGTCTTACAAAAGTTTTAAACATGTCGATATTAGAAAGAATCAGAAAAAATTCAGCAATTGCAGTTGGTGCCATTGGCCTTGCATTGGCTTTATTTGTAATCACAGATGCTTTAAACAGCAACACCGGATTATTTGGAAACAGCAGTGCTAACCGAAATAACGTTGGCGAAATTGATGGTGAACAAATAAGCATTAAAACATTAGAAGCAAAAACAGATGAAAAGGTTGAACAATACAAACAGCGTTCAAACGAAAAAACTGTTAATCAAAGCACAATAGATATGTTGCGCGAACAAACGTGGACAGAACTTGTACAACAAACTTTATACACTAAAGAATATGTTGATCTTGGGCTAACTGTAACTAGTGATGAATTGGCTGATATGTTTTATGGTGAGAATATTCATCCTCAGGTTAAGCAGTCGTTCACTGATCCAAAAACTGGAGTTTTTGATAAGAACATTGTTATCCGTAGTTTGAAAAACATCAGTGAAGGAACTGACGAAAAAGTAAAAAAACAAGTTACAGATTTTGAAGATTATCTTGAAAAAGATGGATTGACTCGTAAATACAATTCGTTATTAAAAAAAGGTGTTTACGTTACATCTTTTGAGGCAAAAGCCGGATTTACTGATCGCAAATCTATTGCTGATGTTGACTTAATTGCATTGCCATATTTTAGCATTGCTGATTCAACTATTAAAATTGACGAAAGTGAAATCAAAAGTTTTTTCAAAAAGAACAGTGATAAATATAAAGAAAAAGAAAATTCACGTAAGATGGAATTTGTTCTGTTTGATGTTGTTCCAACAAAAGAAGATACAGATGCAATTAATAAATGGGTGAATGAGCAAGTTGTTCAATTTGCCGAATCTAAAAATGATACAATTTTTGTAGACCTTAACAGTGATACAAAATTTGACACTACAGCAAAACCACTTTCAGCATTTCCTGAAGAAGTACAAAATCAACTATTCAGTCAACCGGTTTCGTCAATAGTTGGTCCAATTTATCAAAATGGCAAATTCAGTATCTATAAAGTTTCAGGAATAAAAGAAGATACAGTTTATCAAATGCGCGCTAGTCATATTCTCTTTAAAGTAGAAAATTTTGATACAGCTGCAACTATTAAAAAAGCAAACGAAGTGATGAGTGAAATTAAGAAAGGTGCATCATTTGCCGAAAAAGCTGCTCAGTTTGGAACTGACGGAACATCATCTCGTGGTGGTGATTTAGGATGGTTTCGTGAAGGACAAATGGTGAAAGCATTTAACGATGCAATCCTAAGAGGAAGCAAAGGAGACATGTTTGTTCTTAAAACGCAATTTGGTATTCACATTGTTAAGATCACTGAAAACAAAACTAAGAAATTAGTATGTGCAGGTATGCTCGACAGATCAATTGTTGCAAGTACAAAAACCGTAAATGGTATGTATTCAAAAGCAAGTCAGTTTGCAGCAGCTAGTCAATCAGTAGAAGATTTTGATAAAAATATCAGCGAAAAAAATTACACCAAACGTACTGCAGATAATATTCGTGAAAATGATAAATCTATTGCCGGTTTACCAGATGCACGCGAAGTTGTTCGTTGGGCATATAACGCTAAAAAAGATGACGTTTCGGATATTTTTTCAATAGGAGAAAAATATATTATTTGTGTGCTAGCTCAAATAAAAGAAAAAGATAAAGCAAATTTTGAAGATGCAAAAGATCGTGTTGAAACTGATTTCAGAAAAGAGAAAAAAGCTGAAATATTAATAGAAAAAGCAACAACAGCTATGGCTGGATCAACCAACCTTCAGGATATAGCAGGAAAATTAAAAACTCCTGTAACTCCCGTTAAATCTCTTACTTTCGAAAGTGCAAATATTCCTTACATTGGTCCTGATAATAGTTTTGCAGGAAATGTTTTTGGAACAGCAACAATTGGAAAAATTTTGGGTCCAATAAAAGGCGATGGAGGAGTTTATATTTACAATAAACTAAAATCTGATTGTCCAAAACTTGAAAACGAAAAACAAATGCAATCAGAACTTCAGATGGGACGTTCTCAAAAAATGGAGTCTGCATCTTTTGAAGTATTAAAAGATTTAAGAAAAGTAAAAGACAACCGATTCATGTTCTATTAATCGGAATGATACACTACAGCAAATCGGGAGAAGGAAAAGTTATTGTTTTACTTCACGGATTTTGTGAAAATAGCACCTGCTTTAATAGGCAGGTGTTTTTTTTGCAACAAAATTTTTGTGTGATTACTCCTGATCTTCCCGGTGCAGGACTCTCAGAAGCAACTGATAGTCCGACCATGGAAAGCATGGCCGATGAGGTTTATCAAGTTCTGCAAAAAGAAAATATTTCTTCGTGTGTGATGCTCGGACATTCAATGGGAGGATACGTTACTTTAGCATTCGCAAAAAAATATCCTCACCTATTAAAAGCTTTTGGTTTATTACATTCAACAGCATTTGCTGATAGTGAAGAACGAAAAATAAAACGCATTCAGGCAATTCGTGTTATTGAAGAAAAGGGCGAAGATTTTTTTGTTCAGAATTTTATTCCGCCATTGTTTTCAACTTCATTTACTGATAAAAAAATAATTGAAGAATTTGTTATTGAAGGAAAACGCACCACACAAAAAGGACTAACTCAGGCTTTAATGGCAATGAGATCGAGACCCGACAGTATTTCATTTTTGGAACAAACACCGTTACCTGTTTTATTTATTGCTGGTAAAAATGATATGCTAATTCCTGCGAAGGATATTTTCTATCAGTCATCACTATGCAAGCAATCAGAAATTATCTATTTAGAAAATTCTGCACATTTGGGATTCATTGAAGAACCCGAAAAATTTTCGAATGCAATAAATGATTTTGTTTTCGACAAATAAAATTTAATCTCTTCGTCAAATTAATTTGGTTTTTTACGGATTTATTTTTATTACATTTACATATCTAAAAATAAACCTATCATGAAAAAATTTACACGCATTCTTTTATTATTGTTGTTTATCACCTCGGCTCAATTCAGTTTTGGGCAACTTAATTATCAGGTTGGGGGATTCAGCACTTTTAGTTCAACCTATAACGACCTCGGTACAACAGGTTCAGCCATTACTATGAATAATAATGATAGTGGACACTCAGTTGCTATTCCAATTGGTTTCACATTTAATTTCAATTCACATCCGTACGATTCATTTATTATGTATGTTGATGGTTTTGTAAAATTAGGAAGTGTACCAGCGTCAAGTGATACCAACATGAATTTCACTGCATATAATCAACCACCATTAGGCGGGCCTTTTAATTCAACCTTTCCTCAGGATACATCTTTGATTTTTCCTTTGGGAAATGATTTATGGGGTGCTAAGTATAATACAGTAACACCCATTTTCAGGGTTTCAACAACAGGTGTTTATGGTTCACGAGTTTGTACTATTCAATGGAAAAATCTTTCCGATAAAATTGTAACATTATTAGTGCAAGGAACTAATACCACTGTTCTCGAACAATTTGACACAATTAATTTTCAACTAAAATTATATGAAGGAACTAACGCAATCGAATTTGTTTATGGTACCTGGACAATTTCTTCAAACACTTCCCAGGCACGTTTTGGTGCATGTGGAATAAAAGGGAATAATACCGGAGGAACCTCTTTTGCTGAAGTATTAACTTTAACAAAAGGATCTGCAGTTGCTTGGTCTGGAGCCTCAGCAAATTCTCAAACATCAGGAAGCCCTTGGGGAAATTATACGGTTAACGCTTTAAATTTTGGGAATAACAATGTAACAGCTAGACCTGCTCCCGACCCTGGAAGAGTATACCATTTTGGTCCAGTTGTTTACAATGATGCAGCAGTTGTTGAGGTAAGGGCAATGGGGAAAGTTGCTGTTACTTCCTATGTTCCAGATTCAATAAGAGCAACTATTTATAATCCCGGAATAAATGCATTGACCAGCTTACCTGTAACTTTACGTATTACCGGAGCAAATGTTGATTCAGCAATTGCGATAGTATCATATTTAGCACCCGGTGGAGTTGCCTATGTGGCATTCCCACCTTTTGCACCAACTAATATAGGTGCAGGGCTTATTACCGTTTCAGTTCCAGTTGACGATAATATTACCAATAATAATTACACGTACAGTTTTTCGGCAAGTAAAAACGTACTCGGGTATACGGATTCTACAAGATCTTTTTCTGGATCTAACGGAAGTTCTCCAATAATTTACGCTTGTAAATACCGTGTTAATGGAACTAAAATGGTATCATCAGTTAAGTTTTTTATACCTGCAAATTCAACCGCTCAATCAGTTCCGTGTACAGGCGTTGTAATAGATTCTAATAATAATATTATAGCAACATCTGCAAGTTATACATTAACCGTTGCTGATATGGGAACTTACGTTACATTTAATATATTAAACCCACCTCTCATGTCTAACACTTATTTTTATGTTGGAATATCAGTTGGGTCAAGCTCAGTAGGTGCTTACTATTTAAACATTTATCAAAATGAAGGGACAACTTTTGGGTCATTCGTTAATTATAATCGTCCGGAAGTTGCTCTAACATTTGCAACAGGAGCAGGTGTTGCTCCTATCATACAATCTATAGGTCGCTATATGATTGAATGTGCCGTTGATCCCGACACAAATGATGTTGGAATATCAGCATCAATTCCAGCTAATAATGGAATGGTTCCAACAGGTTCACCAATATCATTACGCGCTTATGTTAAAAATTTCGGTTCAAATGTACGTGCTTCGGGATTATCAGTAAAGTATTCTCTTGATGGAGGAGCAGCTGTTGGTCCTTTAACTACATCAGTTGGATTAAATCAAAATGATACTACTAGTGTATATTTTACGGGCACAAATGCCTTTACAATTTCAACTGCCGGAATACATACCATTCAAATTTATACTTCATTTTCTTCCGATCAGAATAGAGGAAATGATACCCTCACTTTAACTTTAAATGCAGTAGCTCCAATCACAGCTTTTCCATATCGTATCGCAAGTGGAATATTAACATCATGGACACCTATTAATAATGCCTCTGCACTTTGGGCACAAGGACAAGCAACACCACAACCTAACGGTGTTTCATCAACAACAGTTTTATATGCTAATAATAATGGCGTAACTGGAACCCCTGATGCAAAAATGCTTTCTCCAATTTTTAGTTTTGCGGGAATTACAAAACCAACACTTCATTTTTATGTTGCACATGCACCAAGCACAACAACCAATACCAATGATACTTTACAGGTTTTAGTTTCAACAAATGGAGGAGCAACATATACTTCTGTTTATACAAGAAACAGCCAGTCATCATTGCCAACACTTGGAACAGATACAGCTGCAGTATCATCATCAGTATACGTTCCTTCAGGTCCGTCAGACTGGCGTCATGAAACAGTTGATCTTTCGGCTTTCGCAGGAAATACAAATGTGGTAATTGCTTTCAGAGGCAAATCTGCACAAGGAAATAGGGTGTATTTAAGTGATGTTATTATTTCAAATCCTATCACCATAGCTACTCTTCCTGTAACAACAACCAATACATTTGTAAGTGGAATCGTTTCGATAGGAATGACTTCTGCAATTGGTTCTACAAACGGACAACTTTCAATAAGCCGATACAATAGTGCACCATTCTCTTCCGCTTCACCGGTATTCGCAACTAATTCATCGGCTACAACAAATTCGGGAGCGGTATTTACACCAAGCAATGTTTCACCGGATAATTGGTGGACAATAACTTATTCAGGTATTGGAACTGGAAACTTTGCATCAACAATTCCTTATTATTTGATCGTTAACTTTTCGGGAATTGGAGGAATAACTCGCCCTGATAGTTTATATCTTATGAGAAGAAGTGAAAACAACGGTTCATGGATTGCATTAAACACTACAAAAAGTTCAACTACACTACTTGCCGGACCGATAACAGGCTTCTCAGATTTTGGAATTGGAAGCACTTCAAGTTATAACACATTACCTGTTTCATGGCTTTCTATTTCAGCAAAAAAATCAGTGAATTCAGTTTTAGTTGATTGGTCAACAGCATCGGAAATAAATAATAATTATTTCGTTGTTGAAAGGTCAATCAATAATTTAGATTTTATTTCTATAGGTGAAGTTCCAGGTTTAGGAAATTCAAATAGCACCAAAAACTATTCATTAATCGATAACAATTTAGTTGCCGGTGCAAAAACAATTTACTACCGCATTCGACAGGTTGATTTCAAAGGAACTTCAACCATCAGCAAGGTTGTTTCAGTAACACTTGATGAAATTGTTTCTCCAATACTTGCTTATCCAAATCCATTTAGTAAAGACCTGCAGCTTACTTTTAACTCAAAATCTCAGGACATCAAAATAGTTGTTTTTGATTTAAGCGGGCGTGAAGTATACAATAAAACTCTTCGTACCGATGCCACATCAACTTCAATAAAACTGAGTGATCTTAATAAATTAGACAATGGTTTTTACATGTTGAATGTTACCATCGATGGAGAAACACATGTTTTAAAAATTAACAAATCTGAATAATAAATCAGCGAACATATTTTAAAAATTTAAAGCCAATACAAATTCCTGTATTGGCTTTTTTAATCTTCGCGCGATTTGATGGATTTAAAAATGCTTGTAAAGATGTTTTCCAATCAAAAAAAATCTTGTTTTGTAAATCATAAATCGCCAAATTTGATTGTAAATTGAGCCTTAATTTCCCGAGATATTAAATACTTTCAGCAATATATTTTCAAACCATTTTGGTGTCTTTTCATCAGCATTATTTTATGTCAAAATGCTATTGGGCAAGGTATGTACACCGACTTTGGACAAAACCGTGTTCAATATGGAAGGTTTGATTGGTCGTTTGTAAGGTCCGAAAATTTTGATGCTTTTTTTTATTCGGGAGGCAGAGAGTTAGGAACTTTTGCAGCTCGAAATGCCGAAGCTCAATTAGGTGATATAGAAAAAATTGTTGACCACAGGTTAAGTGGTAGACTGGAAATAATTTGTTACAATACCCTTTCGGATTACAAGCAGGCAAATTTTGGATTAGCCGAATCATCGGCAAATACCGGTGGATACACTCAAGTAGTTAGCAATAAAGTGTTTGTTTATTTTGATGGAAACCATGATCATTTTTTGCAGCAAATACGTTCGGGGTTATCACTTGTGCTCATCAACGAATTAATTTTTGGAGGCTCGTTACAGGAAAGATTGCAAAATGCTGCTTTGTTGAACCTTGCAGATTGGCAATTATTTGGACTCACATCATATATCGGAAAAGATTGGAGTGTTGAAAATGACAATAAGATGAAGGACCTGATTTTAAATAAAAAGTTTAAAAAGTTTAATCGTCTTGCACAATCAGATCCAATTTTAGCAGGACATTCTTTTTGGAGATTTTTGGTTGATAAATATGGAATTGAAGTGATTGCAAACATGGTATATGTTACCCGTTTAACACGAAATTTTGAAAGCGCATTATCATGGGTTACAAACAACGACCTGAAACAAACAATGAAAGATTGGCTAAAGTATTATCAAGAACAATATGCCAAAGAAGAACTTAACAGAACGCTACCGGATAATGATTTTAAAATAAAGAAAAGATTACGACCATATGTTGAACCTCAAATGAAAGTTGGGCCTCGTGGTGATTATGTTGCTTTTACAACAAATAAATTCGGGAAATATAAAGTGTGGTTGGTTGACACTAAAACGAGTAAAACAAAAAGAGTTCATACAGGTGGATTAAAATATAATCAGAAAGAAATCGACCATTCATTTCCAATTTTATCATGGCACCCTGGAGGAGAAAGATTTTCTTATGTTCATGAAAAAAAGGGCAAAGTAAAAATCACAACTATTGATATTAAATTAAAGAAAAAGGAAACGATAGAATTTGCAAAATTTGATAAAATAACCAGCTTCGATTATTCTGAAAATGGAAGAACAATTGTTCTCTCGGCAATAAGAAAAGGACAGTCGGATATTTATGTTTATGATCTTCAGTCACGGAAAGAACGAGCAATAACAAACGATCCGGCTGATGATTTGTATCCAAGATTTGTAGATGGCTCATCAAAAATTATTTTTAGTTCGAATAGAAACAATGAACTTCTTGGTTCTGCAATCAGCCCAACTTTAAAACCCGACAATAACCTTGATGTATATCTTTATGATTATGCATCGGCTGATAAAAAAATGAAAAGATTAAGCAATACTCCAAATATTGATGAAGTAAATCCAATGGAGTATAGCAAACAATATTATTCATACATTACAGAATATAACGGAATTCAAAATCGTTACACAACAAGGGTTGAGGAAGAGTATGATTATACTGAAATTCAAATTATGTATAAGGATACAACTCCTTCCGACACATTGAATTTTGAAGCATTAGAACCCAAAGGTTCAAGTTTTATTTATAACGGAAAACGAATTGTATTAAACGATAACGTAGCAAAAATTGATACCATCATTCATACAAAAGATGTTGTTTTTACATACCCAATTACCAACTACAGCAGAAGTATTTTAGCACAGGATATGTGCCGACAAAATCAAACAGTGTATGATATGGTGATGGACA
The DNA here is from genome assembly GCA_903898215.1 of uncultured Bacteroidota bacterium. Lineage (GTDB taxonomy): Bacteria > Bacteroidota > Bacteroidia > UKL13-3 > UKL13-3 > CAIUEQ01. The sequence continues at coordinate 13,221 of CAIUEQ010000219.1, forward strand.
ATGGAAAGTATTTTATTAAATATTCTCCAGTAGTAAATGATGTTGTTGCTGAAAGTAAATTAACAGAAACTTTTCCAAATATGTTTCGACTAAAAAGTGGTTTTGCATCGAAGCCTTTTTCAGATGGACCGAGAGTTTTTAATCCTCGTAAACCTGCAGTAATTGAAAAAAGTGAAAGTGCTCTTCCTGAAAAATTAAAAATTATTGACAGCAATAGTTATTTTTTCGTGAACGATTTTACACCCAAAACATATAAAGCCGAAGATGTAAATTTATCATTTCAGCATGAAGAGATCAGGTCTGCCAAAACATTTAAAATTGCCGCACCAAGATTTTATGATGTTACATTTTTCCCCGACCATTTTGTTACTCAGCTCGACAATTCTGTAATCAATTCTTATTATCAACCTATCAGCGCAAGCGGACAAAATTTATTTAATCCAGGTTTGGGAGGAATGGTAAAACTTGGGTTGGTGGATTTGATGGAAGATTATCGTTTAACCGGTGGATTTAGGATTCCGCTCGACTTTAGTGGAATGGATTATTTTATTACTTATGCAACTCTCAAAAAACGTCTCGACCAAAGCCTCACATTTTACCGACAGGTTAGAAACGGGAACGATGCAAATAATAATGTTCTTAAAAACACCTCTCACGAATTACGTTATGTGATCAAATATCCTTTTAGTCCGATAACAAGTTTAAGGCTAAATATTTTTGCCCGTCAGGACAGAGATGTTTTTCAATCTGTTGGTCAACAATCAATCGAAACACCTGATAAAATAGTTTATTGGACGGGATTTAAAGCTGAATATGTTTTAGACAATACCATTCCTCGCGGATTAAATTTATGGAATGGAACACGATTCAAAATTTTTTATGAAAAGTATTACAATGCACAAAATCAGGATATCCAATTAAATACTTTCGGATTTGATTTCAGGCATTATCAAAAGATCCACCGTCAATTAATTTTTTGTACCCGATTAACTTACAATACTTCTTTCGGTGTGCAGAAAGTAAAATATGTTTTGGGTGGAGTTGACAATACATTTATACCAGCCTACGATAATACCAACAATAATACAAATTCTGAGACCTATGCTTTTCAGGCCTTGGCTACAAACATGCGAGGTTTCAATCAAAATATTAGAAATGGAAGTTCGTTTGCCGTGATCAATACAGAAATACGATTACCGCTTTTTCCATACATACTTAATCGACCTATTCATTCCGAATTTTTAAATAATTTTCAGCTGGTATCTTTTTTTGATATTGGTACAGCATGGTCTGGTACAAATCCTTATTCAGATGAGAATACTTTTAATAAAAGGATTGTGGCAGTACAAAATATTTATGCAACTGTTATCAATGTTCGTGATCCAATTGTTGAGGGTTTTGGCGGAGGTGTAAGAAGCAAAATTTTTGGATATTTTATTCGCTTCGATGCTTCGTGGGGTATTCAGGATAATGAGGTTAATAAAACAACCGTATACTTTATTTCGATGAGTACCGATTTTTAAGAATTATTTTTCATTCCTTCAGAATAACATTTTCTGCACCGGGCTTCGTAAGTGTCTTTTTCGCCAAGCATCACCAATGAATTATCTGAACTTTTTCTAAAAGTATGTGTAGCCAAATCACCACAAACCATACAAATCGCATTTACTTTTGTAACAAATTCGGCAATAGCCATAAGAGATGGCATCGGGCCAAAAGGCTTTCCCAGATAATCCATATCAAGTCCGGCAATAATAACACGAATGCCCTTTTGAGCAAGGGTTTCGCATACATATACAATTTCATCATCGAAAAATTGTGCCTCATCAATTCCAATCACATCGGGATCCTGCATCATCAATAAAATATTTAAGGAGGATGTTACAGGTGTAGATTGAATGGCATTTAAATTATGCGAAACGATTTCTGTTTCATGGTAACGTGTATCAATGGCCGATTTGTATATCTCAACTTTAAGATTTGCAATTCGGGCACGATTGATTCTTCGGATCAATTCTTCAGTTTTACCTGAAAACATTGAGCCGCAGACCACTTCGATCCATCCTTTTTTATGATGTACAGTTTGTAATTGAGGTTCTAAAAACATAATTTATTGGGCGTGAAAATACACAATTTTGTAATTCTTGTTTGTGTTTAAAATTGTATAACTCACATAGTGTGGTTTATTTTATTTTAAAGTCAATTTTTCTTTTACCACATTGCACATATAAATAATTTTTTCTTATGAATACGATTCAGCTTTTTAACAAAATAAAAATTCAGATTTCTGAGATAAGCAAATTGAACGATCATTTACTTTCCGAAAACAAAGCTGCCGGTGCACTTGATATTGCAATGTTTAAAAAGCAATGTGTGGAACTTTATGAAAGCATATTAAAATTACAAGAAGACCCTCAAACCACAGTTGTTGAAACAAAGGAATTAATAGTTGAAGCACCTATCGAAGTAATTAAAGAAGTGCAGATACCGGTGGAAAAAGTTGAACAAACAACTTTAAGCATGGAAGATTTTGAGATAAAAGAAGCTGCTATTATTGGCGCTGTTGAATCAGAAATTCCGATTCAACCTGCTAACGAATTTATAAATGAAGTGTTGGAAGAAGAGCCGATCGCAACCGAATCGATACCTGAGCAAATTGTTGTTACCGAAATTGTAATTGAAAAGAAAAGTAATCTTATTAATCTTCCTCAAAGCGAACTTTCATTGCACCAAAAAATTTCCGGAAATAAACAAGCCGACATCAACGAGCGATACAATGAATCCAAAGTTGAAAGTTTAAAATCTGCAATCGGATTGAATAAAAAAATCGCATTCGTAAATGAACTCTTTAGTGAAAACACTGTCGAATATGCAAAAGCTATTGATAAATTAAATTTGTCGGTTGACCTGAATGAAGCCATGAGATTTTTTAATGAATTGAAACATCAGTACTCGTGGGACAATGAAAATGAAAACGTTATGGAATTGGAGCAGTTGATTCAAAAAAGATTTAGATAATTTTCAACAGCAAAATAAATTGTCAATTAAAAGAAACAAATTTCAATGTTTGGTGTTTGATTTAAACCATGAAAATATTTTTACACTACTTAAGCCGATATAAACCACTTATAGCACTTACTTTTTTGCTGGCAACAATCAACCAATCTTTTTCGATGATGGATCCATATATTTTTGGAAAGATTTTCGATCGTTTTGCAATTAAAGCCGACAACTATTTAGAAAAAGATTTTGTTATCGGAGTGGCGTTATTAATTCTTGCAGGGATAGGCGTGGCAATGGTTAGCCGTATAGCAAAAGCATTTCAGGATTACACACAAAATTTGGTGATTCAAAAATTTGGTGCCGATATTTATACCGATGGGTTAAAGCATTCGATGAGTTTGCAATACCAGGAATTTGAAGATCAAAGAAGTGGCGAAACATTAAATATTCTTCAAAAAGTAAGAATCGATTCTGAGAAGTTTATCGTCAATTTTATCAATATATTTTTTACAAGTTTGGTAGGAATAATTTTTGTTTTTATTTATTCCCTCACTGTTTATGTTTGGATCATTCCGTTTTATTTTACCGCTGCAATTATCCTTTCGTTTGTAACAAATATTTTATCGAAGAAAATAAAAATCGTACAGAAAAAAATTGTGCGCGAAACAAATGTGCTTGCAGGTTCAACCACCGAAAGTCTAAGAAACATTGAGCTTATCAAAAGTCTTGGACTTACAGATCAGGAAGTTGTTCGATTGAATGATGCCACAATGAAAATCTTAAAATTGGAGTTGAAAAAAGTGCGTGACATTAGAAGTATCAGTTTTGTACAAGGAACATTTGTGAATTTTTTGCGTCAGAGTTTATTGTTCTTTTTACTTTATATGATTTTTAAACATCACGTAACTCCGGGGCAATTAATGACGTTACAATTTTATTCTTTTTTTATTTTTAACCCGTTGCAGGAAGTTGGAAATTTATTGATGAGTTATCGCGAAGCCGAATCATCTTTAAATAATTTCGACAGAATCATGAATATGCCTGTAGAGCCTACTCCAGTAAATCCTAAGTCAATTGGCGATATTCAATCTTTGCGTTTTTCTGAAGTGGGTTTCAAACATAAATCATCAAGCAATTCAGCCATCGAAAATATCAGTTTTGAAGTTAAAAAAGGAGAAACAATTGCATTTGTAGGTCCATCGGGTGCAGGTAAAACAACTTTGGTAAAACTGCTTGTAGGATTATATAAATCTCAGTCAGGAAAAGTTTTTTACAATGAAGTGGATAGTGCTGAAATTGACATCAACGAATTAAGAAATCAAATAGGTTTTGTAACTCAGGATACACAATTATTTTCAGGATCAATTAAAGAAAATTTGTTGTTCGTGAATCCAATTGCAACGGATGAAATGATCATGGAAGTATTGAACAGCGCTTCTTGTCAAAACCTTTTAGCACGAAGCGAAAACGGCATCAATACAGTTATTGGCGAGGGAGGAATAAAAGTTTCTGGCGGAGAAAAACAACGACTTTCAATTGCTCGTGCATTATTACGTAAACCAAAATTGATGGTTTTTGATGAAGCCACTTCAGCTTTGGATTCGATTACTGAGGAAGAAATTTCAAACACAATCAGAAATGTTTCTTTAAATGGTGAACATATCACCGTGATGATTGCTCACCGACTTTCAACCGTGATGCATGCCGATAGAATTTATGTATTGGAAAAAGGCGAAATGGTTGAAACCGGAACACACAATCAATTGGTTGCCGAAAAAGGATTGTACTACGCGATGTGGAGACAGCAAATTGGCGAAAGAAAAGATTCTACGCTTCAGGTTGCATAAAGTTTTTTTATTGTAAATTCGATCAAGTTAATAGCGCTACTATGATCAGAATTTTAGTTGTATTTTTATTTTTCGCCCAACCTTTTTTTGTTTTCGCTCAGGTTGATACCACTTTAAAAACCTATTATGTTTCTTCAAAAATTGATGATGATTGTTCGGCAAATATCGTCATCACATTTTTTAATGAGTCACAAAATTTACATCGAGTAAATCAGGCGATATTGGATGAAGCCATGCGTGGATATTATGACACAAGGGAATCGCAAATCAATTTAAAAAACATTTATGCTAACAGTGTTCTTCAAAGTCATGGAGAGTTTTTTTACACAATTGGTGTAGCAAACACATTTCATAAAAACGGATTATATAGTTTTATTTCTTGTCCGTATAACGTTTGCGATAAAGCACCTCGTTCAAATTTTGAATCAAATTTTATTACGGTTGATATCAAATCTTTAAAAATTTTAACGATCAATGATATCATCGATCCACTTAAAAAAGATTCGTTTGAAAAATATGTGTATTACACCACCACCCGTTATCACATCAAAAATGTTCCCTCATGTTATATAACAAGTTATAATCCTCCTGAAGTTAGAGGCTCAAATAACGTAACGGTAATGACAGATACCATTACTTATTTTAAAGGAATAACCGATAAGTTTTATTTGAAGGACGACAGGTTGTATGTATTCAATAAAGCTAAACACCGCGATTATAATTACAATTCTGTAGAGGTGTTTATCTCTCTTTTTTATGCTAAATATTTTTTAAAACCTGAAATGGTTGAGCGGCTGGGACTGAGATAATAAGATATTAAAATGGTTAAGTGAAAGTGTTTTCAATTTCAGAAAACAATATTCAAAAAAAAGCTGCTAAGTATGATTACTTAGCAGCTTTTTAAATTATTCTCAGTTTTAAAAACTTACAATAAATAGATTATTTCACGCCCATTAATTCTACATCAAAACACAACGTTGCATTTGGAGGAATGATTCCACCACCAGCTGCACCGTAACCTAGATCTGCAGGTATGATCAAACGCATTTTATCACCAACATGCATCAATGCAATTCCTTCATCCCAACCTTTAATAACCTGACCTTGTCCGAGAGGAAAAGAAATTGGTTCACCACGTTCAACAGAAGAGTCAAATATTTTTCCATCCAATAAAAATCCTGTGTAATGCACGCTTACCATTTTACCTTTTTCGGCAATTGCAGCATTTGCATCTTTCGATTTTTCAACGATGATATATTTTAACCCACTTGAAGTTGTAAGGGTATCATGTTTTGTTAATGTCCAAGGTTTTAATGGTTCAGTAATATCAAGCAATTCAACTTCAAAAAACAAAGTGGAATTAGCAGGAATTGGTCCTGTTTCTTTTTCGCCATAACCTAGTTGTGGAGGAATTGAGAACATCGCTTTATCGCCAACATGCATCAAAGCAACTCCTTCATCCCAACCTTTAATTACACGACCGGCACCAAGTTTAAATTTAAACGGTTGGTTGCGATCACGTGAGCTGTCAAATTGTTTTCCGTCAGCAAGTTTACCAACGTAATGTACACTTACATTGCTACCTGCAGTGGCTAAAGCGCCTTTACCAAATTGTTTGAAAGTATATTTCAATCCAGATGAGGTTGTGTATTCAGTTTCAAGTTTCATCTTTGGTTTCGATTCTTTTTTTTGTGCAAATGATGAAGTAGAAATCACTCCACAAATAATGAATGATAATAAAATTTTCATGGTTATATATTTTAGTTAACTTTTACTAATTCAACATCAAATACTAAAGTCGACATTGGAGGAATTGGTCCGCTTCCACCATCACCGTATGCAAGTCCAGGAGGGATGATCAATTTATATTTTTCACCTTCGTGCATTAACAATAAACCTTCGTCCCAACCTTTAATTACCTGACCTAAGCCAACTGTAAAGTTAAAAGGTTCAGCACCTTCTTTTGTTGCATCAAACACTTCACCGTTTAACAACATTCCTTTGTATCTCACAGTAATTTTATCACCACTTTTTGGTTGTTTTCCTGTAGTTGCTTTTTCGATCACATAACGTAAACCGCTTGGAGTTTGTTTAACATCTTTCAACGTTTTCAATAATTCATCTAAGCCAAGAGAATCTTTTTGAATTAAATCTTTTTGTTGGTCAGCTCTCTTTTTTAAGATTTCTTTTTGATCCAAAGATTCAACAACTTTCATAGTGAAATGAATGTTTTCTCCTGTTTTAATATTTGCAGGTTTAGGCATTCCAAAACTTTTCAAAAACAAAGTATCGGCATTAACTAAAATTTCTAAACTATCTCCTTTAGAAAGAGTTGCAAATACTTCTGTCAATACAGGCTCTTCAAAAGGAATATACCTTGGAGTATTTTTTGAAAATGTTTCAAGGATGATTGAATCATGTTCTGTTTTCAAGATAAGGTTCACCAAAATCAGATCACCTTTACC
>CAIUEQ010000220.1 GCA_903898215.1 uncultured Bacteroidota bacterium
GCACATAAACAATATTTTCTTCCTTTTTGATGGTTCTATCAGTAACAAGATTTGCGATTTCCAAACCATGAATATGATCTACACACTTAAGGCTCATTTTAACATCCCAATCCTCTTCATCAAATAATTTATTAAAAAATGAAAGCTCGCAATAAATAAAAGTGCATTCTGCTTCATCATAAACCAATCGATACTTTTTTTCGTTGTTAGCAAGCCATTCAGTAGATCCGAAAATTTTCAAATCTCTGAATTTATAATGTACTGGTTTTTCTTTTGCCATGATGTTTGCTATCTATTGAAATAAGATGCTAATTTCATATAAGATTCTCGAAAAAAAATAAGGTTGTAAACATGAGTTGTAAGAATCATGAAATCAGTTAAATATAATATTAACACCAGTGCAGTTTTAATTATTTTCAGAAAAAAAAAATTAATTGTTTGTGGTTTATGCAACTATAAATAGATTTGCAGTCCCTAAAAAAAGGGAGAGGTGCCTGAGTGGCCGAAAGGGACGGTTTGCTAAACCGTTGTATTCGAAAGGGTACCGAGGGTTCGAATCCCTCCCTCTCCGCAGGGTTTTTAAAAGATACTATCGGGGTGTAGCGTAGCCTGGTATCGCGCCACATTTGGGATGTGGAGGTCGTAGGTTCAAATCCTGCCACCCCGACTTTGAATAATATGAAGTCCTTGATTTTCAAGGGCTTCTTTATTTTAAACACTTCATTTTAGGCAGGATTTAGGCAGCAATACTTAACAATGGAAATCCCTTTTGTTACATTCTAAATATTCATTAATTGTTTTTTTAACCATTTACCTTTATCAATGTTGCGATCATTTTTAAATTTTTGATTGTGTAATTCTAAATTTTTATTAGAAACACATTTACCATAATCAGTAGATAATAGGTTAATTATAAGTCCTTCATTTTTAACAATTTTTTCTAAAACAGCATCTAATTTTCCTTTCCAATATTTTTGTGCAAAGTTTTTACAGCCATTAATTTCATCTGTTAAAGCTAAATCATAAAAAGGTATATAATCGTCTGCTCTAATAATTCCAAATAGTGCTGACATAATATAAACCCTTTTAGATTGATCTTTAGACCATTTAATTGAATCCGCAGCATTAAAAAGTCTTCCTGGAGAATAAACCTTATGAGCTAAATCTGATTTATTAGAATTAATAACACAATTTTTTTTGATTATTGAAAAAAGTTTAGTTCTTAAAAGATTGATTTCTGGGAATGATAGCTTTTTAATTTGGAATTTATGATTACCTAATTGATTAGCAGGAATTTTCGTCTTACTACAATTCACTAAATATAGCTTGGGGATTTTAATTAAACTAGCACCCTTTATAAAGGGTTTTATGACCTTAATTGGTCTAGGCTTTATAGTATTAACTACAACTTTAATAGAGCCATTTGAGTCTGGGCAAACTCTAACTGTTACTTCTTTAATATTATTTTTAAGCATTTCATTTTGCACCACTTTCCATTTTGGAATATTACCTCTATTTGTATCAGGTGCATTAAAATATTCCATAACAGTTTTACCTGCAGTTCTAACTTTTCTTATTGGGGGATATACTGGTTTGCGATTGGAACTTTCCCAAATTTGTATTGTACAAACACCTACAGGTAAATTAGCTATATCACCTGCTATATCAGGTATTTTTTGATTTTGTATTACTTTAAATTCTATGCATTTATTTGAATTTAAAGCACCCTCGTTCTGTTTTGCTTTAATAGCCGATTTATCTTGTGAAACATTTTTTTTAGAAATAGAAATCTTTTTTTTGGTCTGAAAAGTTGAATTATTATTTTGAACATTTAATAATCTTTTACCCTCATTTTTATAAGATAAAATCAATGCAGTTTCTGCTTGTGAATTAATAGTTCTTATTTGATTTTTACCTAATGATTCATATTTTGTATCAGAATAAATATCAAATGGAATAAAACAGATATTAACTTCATTTATCAAATGTATTTTATGATTATCATTTCCTTTTTTTAATTTTTCAATATCCATCCATGAATCAATCCAATGTTGATGGTTTTGATCATCATCCTGAAGAGTATCCAATAAATGATAAGCTAAAGTGCCTAAATGATATGCATGGCTTCTTTTCCATCTTCCTCCTTGTTGAAATGATTTACCAACATAAAAGAATCCGTTTTGAGTATTAGTCCATGCTACATAAAGATGAGGATGATTCTTTATATTATCATATGCTATCTGGGCATCATTGTTAAACTTAAAACCTTTATTATCAAATAAAGCAATCAAAGTGTTATTTTCAATGTGTTTGAATAACAAATTACTATTATTAGTTACATATTTTTTAATATTCTCCATAGAATTAATCGTTTTTAAAGTTCAATTTATTAAAAATATCGAAAATATTTTTTCTTGATGTACAAGGTATTAAAAACACTTCGTTTTTATTCATTTATTTAAAATTAATACATACATAATTAAGCAATTATTTCCTTAAAATGCTCATAAATCATAACCATTGCAAGGGTATCTAATTCGCAATATTTAAGTAATGCTTTAGTAATTTCACTTCTCTCCTTTTCGGTCATATCCTGATACTGTAATTTTGAATAAGCTGTAAGTGCGGCACCACCATCTGCTATTTCATCCATTTCAGAGATATTGTTTTTCAAATCCTCGTCTACCCAACCTTCAAAAACTGGTGGTAGCATCTTATAAGGATTTGTAACTTCACCATTTTCTATTTTTAACCATACATGGCTTGCTTCAAAATTTTTGCTACTAAGAGAAATCGATCCGATTGGTTGGCAATATTTAGCTTGCAAAAACTTGCTGGAATTTAAAGATGCTGGCAGGACTGCTTTAATAGAATTAGAGCCCTTTGTATAGGGGTTGTAGTAGTAAAACTTAACAACCGCATTTAAATCCACCATACATCTTTCACCAATCCATTTATCTGCACTATTTTTTGTTGATTTAGTAATAGTTTTTAAAAATGCAATGAGTTCAACTTTATCAGCTTCCTCACTTTCATTTAACTGAAAAATGATGGCATTAATGATTGAATTTTCGTGAGATGCGAACCTGAAGATAGTTCCTGAATCATTTTTCAAAACATCTCTTAAAGCTCTGGCAAAAATAAAGTTTGGAAACTCGCCTGGTGTGTTGCTTATAAACTCTGAGTGATGTTCGACACTTCCATTTTCATGATAAATGTGATGTGAAAACTGAAAGGCAACTTGCTCATAGGGTCTTCTACCAATGGTAAATGGTAATGCTACGGTGCTGGTTTCAAAATCGATAAAATGCAATGGTAATTTCCATTTGCTCATTTCAGCTTTTAAATCATCTTTTCTAACTTGATAATCTTTAATATGATCCCTAGATGTTTCAATTTGCACCCATTGTCTATCAGAATTTGTGTATTTGGTAGGTTCTATTTCACGTTCAATATCAGCTTCAGTTACTTGGTCTAAAAACAGGTGGTTATTCTTTATTAATCTTTTCCCTCTGTAATTCCAGATTTCAAAAACATTAGGTTTGTCAAAATCCTCTGGCTTCCATTTTTGTAGGTTTACAAAACAGTTTTTAAAACCAGATAATTTACCTGCAATTTCATCTTCTTTATTAGTTTTAAATTCACACTTTTTACATTTACTGTAATCAATCTGAGAATTCATGAACTGATCATTAGCGTATGAATCTTTAAAAGTTAATACAGCAGTTGAAAAATTTAGCCCTTCTGAATATTCTCTATTATTAGCTAGAATTTCATTTACAATGGCATCAACATTTACTTCAGATAAGATAGGCTCACCAGCCTCTGCTAAAGCTGTTATTTTCTTAATAATATCTGTTCTAGGATTTCCGTTTGCAGGTATTCTAAAAAATTGATGTAACCCATTAACAGTAGCTTTTTTAGACTTATCAGCTAGTAATAAAAAAGCCTCTACCTGAAAGTTAGGATAGCTTTGTTGTATCACCCACTTTTGAAATGACAGGTCAAATAAATAAGGTTTCCAATCACCATCAATACCACCCTTTTTACCGATAAACTCGTTTTCATTTTCAGGATGGTATGACTTTGCCTTTACTTCGATTAACCTGATAGTATTACCCTTTTTAACTAAAATATCAGTACGGATAAAATAACCATCAACAAGAAATGCTGCTTCGTAAATCACAACATTATCTAGTTGCAATGTTTTATTAGTTAGCTTTGCTGCTTTTTCATATTCATGGTGTTCTGTATCAATAAATATCCCATCAGGATAATGCATCCTTGCAAGCCCTTCAACCTGAAATCCACCTTTTGCAAGAGCTTTCATGAACGGATCATCATTCTTTTTATTTGCATAATCTTTTTTAGAAGTATAAAATAATTTGTTTGGACATTCTAATCCTAACTTAAACCTTGATTTTGATAAGACTCTCATAATGATATGTTTTTTAAATTATGATACGTGAATTGAATAAATTGATTTGTTGTTCATCAAAAATTGCATTGATAAAAATGGCTTTCATAAAATCATTTTCTGACCCACTAACTAATGCATCACTGTAATCGATTAAAATTGATTTGAGCAAATGTTCGTCAAAAAAATGTTGACTTCTATTTAATGCAATTAAACGCGTTAATTCGAAAGCTGTATTAACTTTTACATCTCCTATTAACTTTTGATAAACCTGACTCAACAATTGCTTATAAAACAGGTCTTCACTTAATTGA
>CAIUEQ010000221.1 GCA_903898215.1 uncultured Bacteroidota bacterium
ATTCTCACCTTCTTCATCACCACACTTCGTTCCTTTGTTTCAGGAATATAATCTAGATTGATCCATTCGAGTAAAGTTGCATATCCTTCCGATTCTAAATCATCAGGTAAATAATCTTTAATGATTCGTTGAATGGTAAACCCTTGTGAAAGCTGAAATGTTAAAACCGGATCTTTGATTTTCTTTTCAATAACACGTTTTACATAGGCACGTATTCCAAATTTTTCAGAGTTCTTATGAAAATTGGGTAACCTTCCTCCTATTAAAATCGATTTTAAATTTTTCTCTATACATAATTGCCTGCGCATGTCGTACAAACGTCTGCCAATTTTTAATCCTTGATAATCGGGATGAACCATCACCTCTATTCCATATAAGGTATCGCCCTCTTCATCATGGTTGGTAATAAAACCATTATCACAAATTTCTTTCCAGGTATGATCATCATCATATTCATCCCAACTAATAATCAAACTCGCAGCCGAACCAACAATTTTTCCTTCATACTCAATCACCTGCATGCCTTCAGAAAAATTCTTGAACTGACTATCCAACATTTCATAACTCCATGGTTCGGTATCAGGAAAACATGTTTTCGACAAATCAATGATTTCATCAAAATCAGATCTCTCTGCTATGCGTTCAATAAGTTTTGGTTTTCGGGGATAACGTTTTTTCATGCCTGCAAAATAAATGTTAAATGTTGAATGTTGAATGCTTAATGTTTAGTTTAGCGGCAAATTTTTTAACCGATGAATTTACAAAGCACTATAGAAAACATTTGGGACAACCGAGAGTTGTTAAAAGACGAAGCCTCACAACAAACCATACGAGAAGTAATTGAAGAATTAGATAAAGGAAAACTTCGTGTTGCAGAGCCTACTCAAAGTGGCTGGCAAGTGAATGAATGGGTGAAGAAAGCTGTGATATTATATTTTCCCATTCAGAAAATGGAAACCTTACATGCCGGCCCAATGGAGTTTTATGATAAGATGAAATTGAAAACAAATTATGCCGAACTAGGCGTAAGAGTAGTCCCACATGCAGTTGCTCGTTATGGAGCGTTTTTGCAACGGGGTGTAATTTTGATGCCTTCATACGTTAACATCGGTGCCTATGTTGATGAAGGTACAATGGTTGACACCTGGGCAACAGTTGGAAGTTGTGCTCAAATTGGTAAGCACGTTCATTTGAGTGGAGGTGTTGGGATTGGTGGTGTGCTGGAACCAATTCAAGCTGCTCCTGTAATTATTGAGGACAATTGTTTTATTGGTTCGAGATGTATCGTTGTAGAAGGTGTAAGAGTGGAGAAAGAAGCGGTACTTGGAGCAGGAGTTACAATTACCATGAGTACAAAAATTATTGATGTAACAGGCAACGAACCGAAAGAATATAAAGGTATTGTTCCTTCACGCTCGGTTGTTATTCCGGGAAGTTATACCAAGAAATTTGCAGCAGGAGATTTTCAAGTTCCATGTGCATTAATTATTGGTACAAGAAAAGAATCAACGGATACAAAGACTTCATTGAATGATGCTTTGAGGGAATATAATGTGGCGGTTTAAATTAAAAAGTAAAAAGTAAAAGTTGATAGGTTGATAAAGTTAATATTTTGTCAGTTCGAGAGGA
>CAIUEQ010000222.1 GCA_903898215.1 uncultured Bacteroidota bacterium
GAAATGAGTTTGGTGCTAAATTGAACATCGTGACAAGCAAAATATAAAATGAAGTTTGATAGATATATTTGCCAAATGTTTCATAAATTATTTTAAATATTTTTCTTAAAGATGGAACTACAGTTTAAGAAATTACCTAGCTCTTATTTGTGATTGTTTATTTCTAACAAAATTATTTCATTAAAATGACAGAAGAAGAATTCAATAAAATAATAGAATCATTAAAAAGTGATTTGGCTATTTATGATGAGATGATCAAAGAAGTATCACAGGAAATGATAGCAGAAGAGTTTACAAAGTTTCCTGTTTTTATCGCAACCTCAAATGTTGTAAATATTGGTGAACTTATCATTGATAAAAATGATCAAGCCGGAACATTTAATATTTTTGCCACAACAATGGAAGAGATGATTGAGAAAAATTTGATTCTTGAAAACAGAAAAGATGCTTTTTTTAAAGCCTATAAAGATCCTAAAAAATTTATGTGCATCATGCTTTTAACAGAAAGCACTGGAAGTTTTATTTTTAGCAGATATAAAAACACAAGTGAAGAATAATTGAGTGATTTTATTCTTTCATCAATTTTGTTCTACTAATTTCTCCTTCTTTTTCCACTTCAATAATATAGGTTCCTTGATTTAGATCAGAGATATTTAAGTCAACATCACCATCAGTTTTTATCTGTTCAGTTTTTATCAAACGTCCAAGCATATCGCTGATTTTAATGGTTGACCCTTTTAATGATTTCTTGAGAGAACTCAAATTAATTGTATTTGAACAAGGGTTCGGATACAGTTGATATGAAAACGAATGTGATACTTCATTCACACCGGTAGTGTTAATTGAAACATTCAATTGCGAAGAATCTATACAACCAGCTGCATTTGTTATTTTTACATTTACAGAACTGTTTCCGGATGTTCCACCCCAGTTAATTTTTGCAGTATTTGTTCCTTGTCCGCTTGCTATATTACCTTTTGTTACGCTCCAAAAATAATAAGCACTCGGTTGATAGGTCAAAGAATAATTTATTGAGGTGAGAGTTTGAACAGTAGTTAAACCACTAATCGTTCCTGCGATAATAGCTTTTCCAGCATTGATGGTATAGGTAAGTTGTGCAACATTATTCGAAGTATCACTTACCTTCATAATATAAATTCCAGGATTCAAATTGTTAAATAAATTGGATGGTTGAAACACACTATTATTAATAGAATATAGATAAGGTGAAGTTCCTCCAAAAGCATTTACTGTAATTGAACCGTTGTTTTTATTAGGGCACGATTCGTTTTTGATTGTCGAATTAAAAGAGAGTATACTATCAATTATTGAAACATTGATGTAGTCAGAAACGATACAATTTTTTCTGGTAATTACAGGAATCACTTTTCCATTACTTGCCACAGATGCCCACTGAACTGAAATGTTATTTGTTCCTTGCCCACTAATCAAAGTGCCATTTATAATATTCCATGAATAGAAAATATTACTTTGAGAAGGAATATCGTATGTTGTAATGAAATTAACGGGCAAAGAATTTCTACCGGTAATTTCTCCTACCGCTAGTGGAGCTTGAACTTCTAAGATGTCTATTTTTACGATGGTATTATTTGCAACATCTTTTACCTGAACAGCATACATACCTGCAATTAAATTTCTGAATACATTTGAATTTTGATAGGTGCCATTATTTAATCGATATTGGTAAGGTGCATTTCCTCCTTGGGCTGTTACTGTGATAGACCCATTTCCACTTTTCTCACAAGTTTCACTAACAGCTGTGGTTAGAATTGAAAGAGGTAAATTTATAATTGAAATTTTTATCGAATCAGAAGCAATACAAGTGTTTTTTGAAATCACAATTTTCACTTTTCCATTTCCTACTATTGATGGCCAGTGCACAGAAATATTATTAGTACCCTGTCCGCTTAAAATTGTTCCATTGGTAATAATCCATAAATAAGTAGCATTAGTTTGTGAATTGATACTGTAAAATAAGGTGCTGCCTGTTGCCACAGAATCAATACCGGTAAAAGCACCAACTAAAAGTGGCGAAGGAGCTTTGAGTGTATCCGACTTACTAATTGTATCATTTGAAGCATCCTTTACCTGAACAATATAAATACCTGCCGAAAGGTTATTAAAAACAGGTGAACTCTGATAGGTTCCGTTATTCAATTTAAATTGATAAGGAGAAGTTCCTCCGGAAGCTAAGATTGTTATTGATCCATTGCCACTGTTTGTACAAGTTTCATATAAAATTGTTGAAGAAAGTGAAAGTGGACTGTTTACTATTGTAACACTCATCGAATCAGAAACACTGCATGAGTTTTTAGAAATTGTAGCAATCACTTTTCCATTTCCTGCAATAGAGTTCCATTGTACCGAAATACTATTTGTACCTTGCCCGCTCAACAAAGTTCCATTGTTAATATTCCATAAATAGGTTACATTACTTTGAGAAGTAATACTATAGGTTTGTGTGCTATTTACAATTGCCGAACTAACGCCAGAGATACTTCCAACTGAAAGTGAAACAGGAGCAGTTAAGGTGTCATTTTTAATTGATAAAGTATTTAAAGAATCTTTAACATCAAAACTGTAAATGCCCGCAGTAAGGTTGTTGAAAATATTTGAACTTTGATAAGAACCTGTATTCATTCGATACTGATAAGGTGCAGCCCCACCGGATGCTGTTAATGTTACTGATCCATTTCCACTGTTAGAACAAGTTTCATTTACTCTTACTGTAGAAAGTATTAGTGGTGTATAAGAAATTAATACATTCATTGAGTCGAAAGCGGAACAAGTGTTTTTAGAAATTGTTGCCATCACTTTCCCATTTCCGCCAACAGATGCCCATTGAACAGATAAACTATTAGTACCTTGTCCGCTTATTATATTTCCTTTTGTGATAGTCCACAAATATGTAACACCGCTTTGTGATGAAACACTATAAGTTTGAGTGCTGTTTACAAATACTCCATTGCTGCCTGTAATACTTCCTACAGAAAGTAGTGCAGGATTAATTAAAGTATCATATTTACTAGTTGACGTACCTAAAGAATCTTTAACTTCAAAATTATAAATGCCTGCGGAAAGATTATTGAAAATAGGAGAGCTTTGAAATGTGCCGAAATTTATACGGTATTGATAAGGAGAAACTCCGCCTGATGCATTTATGGAAATGTTTCCGTTTGAAAAGCCATTACAAGTTGGGTTTGTTTTAGTAGTTGTAAATGATAATGGAGGAGGAATTACTTGGATCTTATAACCCGGAATCGGAGATGAAACATTTCCAATTGTTTGAACCGAAGCTGTTCCGCTAATAGATATTGAATAAGTGCCTAAAGCTGATAAAGGGTTCGAACATTGAATCACAATGCATCCTGAATTTCCAGCGCTTATTATTCCATTGGTGGGATATTTACTATAAGTGAATCCACTTGGGAGTCCGCTTACACTGTTAATTGTTATGCTATTTAAAGTGTACCCGCTATAGGTGCTTGGAGTGTAAAATTGAATTGTTGCAGTATAAGAAATTCCCTGAGTGGCCAAAGGTAAATTCGTTACAGTGTCGGGATATTGCAGTGTGGTAGAACTTACCATGATGGTGCCACATTGTGCAAGGATTAGTTTTGTGAATGCTAAGAAAAATATTAATAGTAAATGCTTTTTCATACTGCAATTTAAGTATTTGAAATGAAAATTGATACTTTATTAAAGTGCTTATGAAGGTTAGACTTAATCTGAAAAAGTTGATCCTTAAATTGGTTTCAATTATTCGAACAATTTACAGTAAAAAACTACTCCATCATTTGCATCATAAGTGGAGTGATATTTTGTTTCATTTATTTCTTTACCTGTAATTTTTTTATTTCCGGAAATGAATAAAATTGGCCTTTGAATAAAATTGGTTTTTATCATCGAATCATTTTCAATAGAAATATTTTCATCCATCAAAATTTGTTGTCCGGGTTTAAGATAAGGAATCAATCTAGGAAAAGATCTTCTGTCAAGGTCGTTGATAACAATAACTTTGCTTTGTTGTACTTGATTAATTAAATGGATATACGAATGTTGATTCCACCAAATCATAATCATTAAAACGCAAATGCTTCCGGCAAATAATATCCCTGGAAAAAGCAACTGAAGTTTTTTAGAAAATGAATAAAGTGCAGCTGAAAAAAGTATCGCCATTAATGGATATAGAAAAACTAAATATTGGCCACCCATCGCATGAAAAGGAGTAATGAAGAAAAGATATGGAATTAAAATAGTACAACTTAAAATGATGAAAAGAGTAAAAATCATTTTTAAGTTTTCATCGAAAAATAATCTGTTAGTTTTTGTTCCATTGTTGAGTGTTTTTTTTGCGAGAATCCAGAAAAAGGGAACCAGTTCAACAAGACCAATAATGATCACAAGAAATAATTCAATTTTATGTGAGGACAAATTAAATCCAGGTTGTTTTAAACTTAAAACAGGAATCAGAAATTCCATAAAGCTCAGCCCTGATTTTAACATGCGCATTGGAAGTTCATTAATGCTAAAACTTTGAGCTCTGATTTGTTGAAGTGCAAATGAATCGGCAAAACAAGGATGAATAATTGTCATCAATTCAAAAGAAATAAAAGCTGCAACGGCAAAAGCTGAAATATTTCTCCAACCGATTTTTTTATATTTAATCAGCGTAAATAATCCGCACGAAGCGATAAAATAAATAAATGTATAATTTGTAAGTAATCCCAAAGTGCCAATCATTGCCAATAAAAAAGCATTAAGTTTAGTTGCCTTTTTCTGCCATAAATAAAAATTCAACAGATAAATGATGCTCACAAGTTCTAGTAATTCATAGGGTCGAGCATTCATTGAAACCATCATGCAGGCCGGACTTATTGACCATATTAGTGCAGCAAATGCACCTTTTTTTTGGTCTTCAAAAATGAGGGATGCTAATTTAAAAATAAAAAAAAGGGAGAAGAGTTGTAACAATAAATTGAGCAAAATTCCCGTATAAATATGCACACCTAATTTCAATACAAAAATATGCAAAAGCCAGAAATAAAGCGGTGGATGCAAGTCATTTGAACAAAGATCTTTACCGATTTTATTGAAGCAATTAGGTTCTGTTATTTCGGTGTATTTTAACCAATCAACTGCATCAGTTAATTTTCCGTATGGGGTATATTTATGCAAAACGGCCTCATATTCATCGGCATTTCCGGTAGCACACAAAAAGGATATGATTTCATCGCCTCCAAAAAGTACTTTATAGCGCATTGTTAAACCATCGCTGATAAGTATAAATAAAGTTGCTGCTAAAATATAAAAAAATGCCCTTGAGTTTTTAAGCATGAGCAAATGTGCACAAATCCTTCATTCTTAAAAAGTTTGTTGATGATAAACTTCCAAAATCATTCTTTTTTATACGCAAGACATTTTTAATTGGCACTGATAAGTAGCTATGAAACAAGTTTAAAAGTATTCAACATAGGTGTTGATACTGCGTGTACAAGTCGAGATTTGTTTTTACGTATTTTGAAGAAATTGAAATAAATAGAGATGGACTTTAAATATTTAGGACATGCATGTTTTCAAGCAACTATCGGAGGGAAGAATATTGTGTTCGATCCGTTCATACGTGGAAACGACTTAGCTATTGCAGCCGGAATTAACATTGATGAAGTAAAAGCTGATTATATTTTGGTTTCACACGGCCACTCTGATCACGTTGATGATTTGTTGTATTTGGCTGAAAAAACAAATGCCACAATTATTTCTTCGTGGGAGATTTGCCAATGGGTGGTGAAGCAAGGGTATTCAAATATTCATCCACTAAATGTAGGTGGTACCAAACTTGTTGAATTCGGTTCAGTGAAAATGACTTATGCCTTGCACTCGAGTTCTTTTTCAGACGGTTCATATGCTGGCATTCCTGGAGGTTTCCTAATTACTGGAGAAGGCAAAACAATTTATTATGCGGGAGATACTGCCCTAAACAGTGATATGAAGTTGATTGGCGAGTATAATAATATCGATCATGCTATTTTGCCAATTGGTGGAAATTTTACAATGGATTCTAATGATGCCTCAATTGCAGCCGACTTTCTTAAATGCAAAAATATTATCGCAATGCATTTTGATACCTATGGTTTTATAAAAATAGACCATAATTTAGTTAAACAAATTTTTACTCAATCAGGCAAAAACTTACACATTTTAAAAATAGGTGAAAGCATCGCAATCTAACAATATGGGAAAAGTAATATCAGTTGTGAATCAAAAAGGTGGAGTAGGTAAAACTACTACAGCCATTAATCTTGCAGCAAGTTTAGCTGTTCTTGAATATAAAACTCTTTTAGTTGATGCTGACCCACAAGCCAACACAACTTCAGGTTTAGGATTTGATGTGAAGAATGTAAAGATCGGTTTATACGAAGTGATGATCAATGATTCTTCGGCAAAAGATGCCATCTATAAAACAGAGTTTGAATACTTGGATTTACTTCCTTCAAATATTGATTTGGTTGGAGCTGAAATTGAATTGATCAATTTACCAAATCGTGAACGAGTGATGAAACACTCAATGGATAAATTAAAAAAGAATTACGATTTTATAATCATTGATTGTTCACCTTCATTAGGTTTAATTACTACAAACGCTTTAACTGCATCTGATTCAGTGATCATTCCTGTTCAATGCGAATATTTTGCATTGGAAGGTTTAGGGAAATTATTGAATACCATAAAAATTATTCAATCAAATTTAAATCCCGACTTACAAATTGAAGGTTTATTATTAACGATGTACGATATGCGTTTACGTTTATCTAATCAAGTTGTTGAAGAAGTAAAAATGCATTTTCAGCAATTAGTTTTTGATACAATTATTCAGAGAAACACTAAGCTGAGTGAAGCGCCAAGTTTTGGAAAGCCTGTAATTACGCATGATGCAGAGTGTAGAGGGACGATTAATTATTTAAATCTTGCAAAAGAATTGTTACAGAAAAACGGATTAACAAAAACTAATTTCTTAGAACAACCCGAAATGATGAATTAATTTTTTCTGTAATTTCTACAGCGGTAAAACAGGAAAATTTGAAATAAAAAAAATGAAACCAACATCAATGAATAACAATATAAAACGAAACGCATTAGGAAGAGGATTAAGCGCATTACTTGAAGATGCGAATACAGATATCACAGCATCAAACGTAATACCCGTAAATTCCATTAATGAAATTCTGATCAGTCAGATTCAAGGAAATCCATTTCAACCACGAACAGAGTTTGATGAAATTGCTTTAAAAGAATTATCAGAATCGATTATTATACATGGTGTAATACAACCTATCACAGTAAGGAAGATGGGATATGATACGTATCAAATCATATCAGGTGAAAGAAGAACTCGCGCTTCATTATTGGCAGGTTTTACAAAAATTCCGGCTTTTGTAAGAGTGGCAAACGATCAAGAAATGCTGGAGATGGCATTGATTGAAAATATTCAACGTGAAGAATTAAATGCGATGGAAATTGCGTTTAGTTACAAGCGTTTATTGGAAGAATGTAGTTTAACACAAGAGCAACTTGCCGATCGCGTAGCAAAAAATAAAACAACTGTAATAAATTATTTACGCTTATTAAAACTACCAGAGAATATTCAGTTAGCTTTAAAAGAAAATAAAATCAGCATGGGACATGCCCGTGCGATTATTAATGTAGCAGACGAAGCAAAACAGCAATTATTGTTTGAGCAAATGATAGCTTACGAATTAAGTGTTCGTGAAGTGGAAACTTTAGTTCGCAATTCAAATGATTCTGTTAAAAATGAGAAACCGATAAAAAAATCTAAACTTCAAGAATATTTAGAATATCAGCAATCACTTACAAAAAAATTCAGTTCAAAAGTTGCCATCAAAGCTGATGAAAAAGGAAGAGGTACCATCAAAATTTTATTTAAATCGCAAGCCGAATTGCAAAGGATTTTAGATATTTTAGGATAGATTTTTTTTGTATTGATAAGTTTATTTCAATAAAAAACCTTGTTAACATTAAGTTTTCAAGGTTTTTTTATTTTGAAAAAGATCTTCCAAGTTCCATGATAAAATAAAAAAGCCCTTGAAAATCAAGAGCTCTTTTGTTTAAAGTCGGGGTGGCAGAAGGGTTCCTATATAACACTTCAAGATCACCAATTTAACAATTCAACTTAACTTGTTGCATTTCAAAATAGTATAATAAAGTTAACTCTGAAATGCAACATACGAATTTAATGATTTTTGCATATTGTTATGCATTGCTGCCTAAATCCTGCCTAAACTTAAAAGTGTTATTTATGTAATCCATTCTTATGTGCCTAGAGGGATCAATATACCCTTGAAGGGTAGTTATTTTTTTATGCCCTGTATACTTCATTAGCTCATTTATTGGGGTGTTATCAACTAAGTTGGTAATAAATGAATCTCTACCCTGGTGCCAACTGATAGCCAATGAGATTATGAGTTTTGCTCGACCAGAAATTGAGTTAAAGGCAAAGGCTATTTAGTTACTTCATGTTTCTTTAAATAAGCTAACTCCTCTGAATAGTAATATTACAATTCATGGATAAAATTATTGATTACTTAATCTTTGCTAACGATATGAAAACACTAATTATACATCCTGAAGATAAAAGCACTGATTTCTTAAAACCAATTTACGCTGGTATAGAAAGTAAGAAAGTAATTACTGGTGGTTACAACTCTTTCGAAATTAAAAACATGATGAAAGATTATGAAAGAATTATGATGATGGGGCATGGAACGGTTAATGGCTTATTTGCTGTTGGGCAGTTTATAGGGTTTCCTAATCTTATAATTGATGAATCTTTTGTAGATATTCTAAAAGAAAAAAACAATTCAGTTTTTGTTTGGTGTAATGCTGATGTTTTTGTTACAAAGTATAATCTTAAAGGGTTTTATACTGGCATGTTTATTTCAGAAGTTTCAGAAGCTATCATGTATGATTTGTATAATGTTACCGATGAGGAAATTGATA
>CAIUEQ010000223.1 GCA_903898215.1 uncultured Bacteroidota bacterium
CAAGTCGTTTCTATAATGATTAAAAAATTCTCTCAGATGAGCATCATCTTCTTTATAAATATGGTCATTGATAATGGTTGTAAAAGGAACATAACAAAGTACAAGAAATAAACCCCAGGTCATAATTCGGTGAGGCAACTCGGTTATTGTTTCAAATAATATTGCTAATGCAATTCCGATTACAAATGCAAAAAGCGGATATAAAGGAGCGTCATACCAAGGTGTTTTTGTTTGTGAAAAAGCAAGTATCAGTGATATACTTAAAATTGCATAAGAAGCTATTAATCCTGAAGTTTTGAGGATTGATTTTTTAGAAAAAATAATGGACAAAATTGCAATAGGAAGAATAAGTACCCATGGCATACATCTTTTGTTGATTAACATTTCAGCATAATATCCGTAAAAGGGTACAAAGCCGGGATTGATAAATTCCTGTTGATGCAATCTTCCTCCAAATTCAAATTTTACCACTTGTTCAAAATATCCCGGATCAAGAATTTCACGTAAAACATAGTAACCGGGAACAAGTAAAATAAATATTGCCAATCCAAAATAAAAATTCCGATTTTGAAAAATCATTTTAATTTTTTTATCAATAATAGCCCAAACCAAAAGACCCGGTATAGCAGTTAACCCTCCAATCCCTTTTGTTAAGCAAGCAAAACTTAGAAACAGAGCGGTTAGAAAAAGTGCTTTGTTTTGAGTTCGAATATTCTCTGAAGTGGCGAAAACTATAAATGATAACACATACAATAAAATCCAAAAAGCCAAAATGGAATCTGTGTCACCGGTTCGGGCAATATGTTCGCCCATATACCCAGTACTACTGCATAAAATTAACGAGGCAATAAATCCTCCTTTCAAATTTTTTAGATAAGAGGATGTGAAGAAAAATAATAATAAAACAGTTGCAAAAGCAAAAGTTGCAGAAGCAAATCGGATCCCTAATTCGTTTAATCCGAAAACTTTCACACAAACACTCATGCACCAAATTGCTAATGGTGGTTTAGAATTATAACGGTCGGGTTCTCCTTTTAAATATACTACAACAGGATTTTTGTGTTCAATCATTTCCTGTGCATTTAGCCCGTATGATGCCTCATCCCACCAGCGCAAGCTTAATTTATCGAGCTGATTAAATATAGTGAAATAGGCAATGATGCATATTGCTATTAATTTTAACCAGAATATTTTGTTATCGGCAATCACCATAAATTTATAACGCAAGATTAATCATTTGAGCAAAAAAACAGCATTGAAATTTTTTAACCTATTTAGTTTTCAATATTGAATTTGCATAGAATTATTTTCTAAAAGAATTTTCATAATTACTTCAAACAAAACATAATTAAAATCATTACCAAAACTCATTTATTATTCTATTTTCGCACGAAAAATTTAACAAAATGAATATTCACGAATATCAAGCAAAACAAATATTAAAATCATTCGGAGTAGCTGTACAAGAAGGGATTGTTGCTGAAACCGCAGCTCAGGCTTATGATGCAGCACTAAAATTGAAAGATCAATTTGGCAGTGATTACGTTGTTGTAAAAGCACAAATTCACGCAGGTGGACGAGGAAAAGGATCCATTATTGGAAAAGAACAACGTGGTGTTGCTGTTGCAAAAAATGCTGATAAGGCAAAAGAAATAGCAGAAAATATTTTAGGTGGTACTTTGGTTACTATTCAAACCGGACCAAAAGGAAAGTTAGTAAGTAAAGTTTTGGTAGCTCAAGATGTTTATTATCCCGGTGATAATCCTACAAAAGAATTTTATATGAGCGTGATGCTTGACAGATCGCAAAGTAAAAATATTATTGTGTATTCAACTGAAGGTGGAATGGATATCGAGCACGTAGCTGAAAACACTCCGCATTTAATTCATAAAGAACTTATTGATCCTAAAGTTGGTTTACAAGGTTTTCAAGCTCGTAAAATTGCTTTTAATTTAGGATTGGAAGGAGTAGCAAATAAAGAAATGGTAAAATTTGTTACCGCTTTATATAAAGCTTATGATAGTTCGGATGCAGGAATGTTTGAAATTAATCCGGTTTTAAAAACTTCTGATGATAAGATTATTGCTGTTGATGGAAAAGTAAATATTGACGACAGTGCTTTATACCGTCATCCTGATTACGAAGCAATGCGTGATGATTCGGAAGAAGATCCTACTGAAGTTGAAGCAAAAAAATTCGATTTAAATTATGTGAAGTTGGATGGAAATGTTGGTTGCATGGTGAATGGTGCAGGTTTAGCAATGGCAACAATGGACATTATTAAATTAAGCGGTGGAGATCCTGCAAATTTCCTTGACGTTGGTGGTGCTGCGAATGCAACAACTGTTGAAGCAGGATTTAGAATTATTTTAAAAGATCCAAATGTAAAAGCAATCCTTATCAATATTTTTGGAGGAATTGTTCGTTGCGATAGAGTTGCTCAAGGTGTTGTTGATGCATACAAAGCAATTGGAAATATTCACGTTCCAATTATTGTTCGTTTACAAGGAACAAATGCTGATGCAGGTAAAAAATTAATTGATGATTCAGGCTTGAAAGTTTATTCAGCAATTGTTTTGAAAGAAGCAGCAGAATTAGTTCAACAAGCAGTTGAAGGAAAAATATAGACCTCACCCTAAATCACTCTCCAAAGGAGAGAGACTTTTTAATATATTTGTTGAGACGTTCAAAACTGAACGTCTCTTTTTTTTGCAAAAATGATTATTCAATTACATCCCAAAAACCCAAATCCTCGCGACTTAAAAAAGGTTGTCGATATTTTGAATAACAATGGAGTGGTTATCATTCCAACAGATACTATTTACGCAATGGCTTGTAAACTTAGCAGTAAGAAAGCCATCGAAAGGATGATTAAAATTTCGGGAAAGAAAAGTGAGAAAATTAATTTCTCATTGATATGTTCTGACCTGTCAAATATTTCTGAGTATACTTCACCCATTGATAAAAGTATTTTTCGGATGATGAAGAATAATTTGCCCGGAGCATTCACTTTTATTTTAAAAGCGAATAATCAAGTAGCAAAACTTTTTTCTAGCAATAAAAAAACAATTGGAATTCGTGTGCCTGATAATGCAATAGCTCAAACAATTGTTGCCGAACTTGGCTGTCCACTTGTGGTTACCACAATTCATGCTGCTGATGTGATAGAGGAATACATGACGGATCCCGAAGAAATTCACGATAAATTTGAAAACGAAATTGATTGTGTGATTGATGGTGGAACAGGAGGGAATATTCCTTCAACAATTATTGATTGCAGTGGTGATGAAATTGAAATTGTGAGACAAGGAAAAGGAATTATTAATGAGTAATTATTTTATAAAATGAATCCAATTTTAGTTGAAGTTTATCGCAATAAAGTTTTAGAAAGTTTTCATCGTGGTGTTGTTTGTTTGGTTGATAATGACGGGGAAATTATATTTAGTGAAGGTGATGTAAATCAAATATGTTACCCTCGCTCGGCAATGAAATTTTTGCAGGTTTTGCCCTTAATTGAAAACGGAGGAATTGAAAGATTTAATTTCACACTCGAAGAAATTGCTATCATGTGTGGTTCGCATAATGCCGAACATGAACACTTAAGAGTAGTAAATTCCATCCTTCATAAAATAGGTTCAGATAAAGATAAATTATTTTGTGGTCCGCAATATCCAACATCAAAAAATGATGCTGATGAACTGATTAGGAAGAATGAAAAGCCACAACATATTCATAATAATTGTAGCGGGAAACATGCAGGAATGCTAGCGTTATGTGCTTTATTAGGTGTTTCGGATGAAGATTATATCAACCCAAATCATGTGATACAGAAAATGATTTTTGATGTTTGTTCAGAAATGTATGAATATGAAAAAGATAAAATGGTGATTGCAAAAGATGGGTGTTCGGCACCAATTTTTTCAATTCCGGTTTATAACCAAGCAGTAGGTTTTAAAAATATTGTTTCACCCGAAAAGTTTTCTGAAGCAAGAAAATCCGCTTGTAAAATTGTTATTGAAGCTATCAGTAAATTCCCATTTATGGTTGCAGGAAGTAAACGTTATTGTACTGATATGATGCAGGTTTGTGCACCAAAAATTATAGGAAAAACTGGTGCAGAGGGCATTTTTTCATTAGGATTAACTGAACAAAAAATTGGTGTTTGTATTAAAATTGATGATGGGAAAATGTTGCCACAATATAATGTTGCGCAAGCTTTCATCGAAGCATCAAAACTATTTAGTGATGAAAATTTGCAACCGCTTCATTATTATAAGCAAGAAGAATTATACAATTTCAACAAATTTGTAACTGGAGAAATAAAAGTGAGAGAAGGGTTGTTTGAAAATTTGAAAATAAAGTAAAACCTTACTTATAAAGTTTTTTTAACAAGCAAACTTACAGCATAGGCAGTAACACCTTCTTGTCTGCCAATAAACCCCATCTTTTCGTTTGTGGTTGCCTTAATCGAAATGTCATCAATTGATACCATGCAAATGTCAGAAATTACTTTTCTCATTTCATCAACGTAAGAAATAATTTTTGGTTTTTCGAGACAAAGAGTGGAATCAATATTTCCGATTTTATATCCCTTAGAATCAATAAGCGTGATTACTTTTTGTAACAATATTTTACTGTCGATGCCCTTAAATGTTTGATCTGTATCCGGAAAATGTTTTCCTATATCGCCTAAAGCCAGCGCTCCTAAAATTGCATCACAAATTGCATGTAACAATACATCAGCATCCGAATGGCCAATAGTTCCTTTATTGTGTGGGATTTTAATTCCTCCTAACCAAAGTTCTTCATTTTCTCCTAACTGGTGCACATCAAATCCAAATCCAATTCGCATAAAATTTAGTTTACAGGAGCTTCGAAAATATTATTCTTATCTTCAGTTTTATTTTGAGTTTTGAATGCATCAAAATCAAAGGTGAGGGTAAATCTTAAAGTATTATCCAATGGATTTCTTTGTCCAAATGATACTAAATATGCAGCATCTAATCCGAAGACATTATATTTTATACCCATACCCATTGTTAGGTATTGACGATTTCCTTTATTAGGATTTTCGTAAAAATAACCGGTGCGCAATGCAAATTGTTTATCGTACCAATATTCAACTCCTGTTGAAATATTAATCTCTTGAAGTTCTTCTTTTAATCCACCGGGAGCATCCGAAAATGATTGCAACATTCCTTGAATTACTGGGACATTGGGATCAGCACCGCTCGAAATGATTGGTCTTCCATTTGCGTCATAGGTAATTCTTCCATTTGCATCTCTTTGATAAACTGGATTTGTTGGAACCAATAATTTGTTAAAGTCTAATAGAAATGCGATGGTATTATATTTATCAATTTCGACTTGTGCATATCCACCAACTTTTAAATTTATAGGAATAAAATTGGCATATTGAGAAGAAGTGTAGGTGATTTTAGAACCAATATTTGTGATAGCGGTTCCCCAAGCATAATTCACTTTATATTTATTGATGATTTTATCATTTTTATAATAACACGTGATATCTCCTGCATAAGAAGTTCCAGGATTTATTGGGCTTTGAGATTGATTAAATCCACCGGCAAGATTTGAATAAATAAATCTGAAGGCAATACCTACCGAAAAATTATCAGATAATTTTTGAGCATATGCTACATCTCCTGCAAATTCATTTGGAGTGTAATTACCTAAACTGGATCCAAAATTATCGGTAAATTGAATTTCCCCTAAAGAAAAATATCTAAGTGATGCTGCAACAGCAGACTTATCGTTGATCTTTCCATAAGCTGAAAGATAAGAGAGTGAAACATCCGGAACTAATGCACGTAACCAAGGAGTATAAGAAATAGATACAGCACCTTGTTTTTCGTTAAATGGAAGTTTTGCAGCATTCCAATGATTAGCGTTTAAATCATCAGGCATCGCAACACCGGCATCTCCCATTGCGCCCGTTCTTGCATCAGGAGAAATCATTAAAAATGGAACTGATGTTGTGATAGTATTACTTCCGCTTAGTTGAGATGTGTTTGTAATTTGTGCCTTTAACGAATTGTTTATAAAGACGAACAAAATAATCATTCCAAAAATTATACTCTTTTTAATATCCTTCATTTATTAGTTGTAGTGGGTTGCAAAAATAATCGGCAAATCGATATTATGAAATTAATTCAGAATTACCAGTTTTTGAAATTGTTGAGCCGTTTTTCCTTGGCCAGACTTTACGTTCACTTTATAAACATAAACTCCTTTTCCTATTGCATCTCCAAAATCATCTTTGCCATCCCAAGATAATTCATCGAAATGGCTTGTTGCAGTAACTGTTTCTGTTCTTAATGTTTTAATCAATTTGCCACTGATTGTAAATATTTGAATAGATACAACGAGAGAAAGCCCAGCTTTATTATGATCGAAATGAAATGTAGTATGAGTGGTAAAGGGATTTGGATAATTTAAAACATGTTGCAATGCCATGTCGGCCGAAGTTGCTACAACAAAATCAAGTGTAGATTCAGACATATTATTATACACATCCCAGGCTCGAAGTTTAACTTTATTATTTCCTTGAGCTAAATTTTTAAAATGATAATTTAAATTTCCTTCCTGATACGTATCGAGTTTTGATTGGTAATAATCATTCAGGGTTATATTTTGATTGGTAGTTGAGTTTGTAATTGTTAGTTCAAGATCTCTTCCGATACCGGTTCCAACTATATTTATTCCACTTTCATCTTTTAACTTTGCAATAAAAAGAGGGTTTTCATCAGTTAATCCCCATTCAATAAATTTTTCATCATTCATAAATAAAGAAATCTGGGGTCCGTTTTTATCAATACCAACGGAATCAGCAGTACCGCCAACAATAAAATTATCATAATACCCACAGGCATCGTTTGTATTATTATTGGAGTAGTAACTTATTTTTCCAAAACCATTTTGGTAGGAAATATCTTTAGGTACAATAAACGAAAATTTAAATACCCCATTCAACACTGTTACTTTTCCACGATATAAAGCATTTGACTGCATTTGAAAAGTTTGAGGTGAAGGTGGCATTGCAATTACTTGTCGTGTATAAGTTTGAGGTTTATCAAAAACGGTAGGATATACAATCCCATTAAAATCAGAGAGAGTAACACCATTCGCATCAATTATTTTTCCTTCGATTGTAACTTTTGCGAATGCTTTCATTGTATCAGCAACTGAAGAAATCGGTTTCGAATTGATGGAAGTTGTGGCCACTTTTAATTCGGGATAAGCCAACATCAATGCAGGATCTCCAAGTAATGTAAAGTTACGGTCGTTTGTTCCCCATGTTGATTCGTTTTTAGTTTTTAATAAAATATCACCAAGGTTTAATTTGTTAATTATTCCTCCTGAATTAAAACCTGCGAATTTAAAAAAGCTGGTATTTAGTATATCGTTAGATCCCTTATCTGTTAATCTTACAGTACTAAATAAAGCAATTCCTCCGCCATTAGGATTTAATAAAACCAATTCCCCTGCTGAGGTAAGTGCCGGGTCGTCAAACGGACTGAATTGGCAAGTTGCTGTAACAAAAAGTGGAAGATTGAATCCATTGGTCCAACCATTAATATTATCTGTATTTAGAATTCTATCGGCAGATAAACCTACTTGTCCGCCATGTCCAATATAATTTATTAGCATCGAACCTCTTTCTACGCTTTTGATAAATTCATTTTGTACAGCTGGATTACGTGCACCACCAGCTTCTTCAACAAGTTGATAAGCATCAGAGTATAATTTCTGTACATTATAATTCTTAGCATTAAGTGCAATATCTGAAGCTAAAATTTCTGAAGTAGTTACAAATCCTTCTCCTCCCAATTCTCTGTCAGCCACAAATGTGATGCGGTTTCTCCAATCACCAAAACTTGCATTTGATTTGTATCCGATAATTTTATTGACCATTGTTTGAGCTTGAAAATTATTTTGTGCAGGTAGACGTCCAATACCAATATCTAAAAAATCCAACTTTGTTCCCCCATCAATTGGTGAATCCCAGGTTCCTTCTTTTTCATCCAATAATCCATAAAAATCATCCGAGTTATAAGTGCCAACAGGCGACAATGATTCAATACTTTCATACGTTGGAATAAAATTCGTATTGTTTGTAGCTCGGTATTTATAGTCGTATGATGCTCTTCCAAATAAGAGTACATATTTCGGCATATCGGAACTAGATGTAGCTCGTGTATAAAACATTCTGATAAAATCCCTGATAGCACATACATCCTGAGATCCAGAAGAGAATTCATTATAGATTTGATCAATGGCAATTACTTGCACACGCATTTTTGAAGCGTAGATATTTGCTAATTGCTTTGCTTCATTTATAAATTGAGGATGGGTAATAATTAAATAATCAGTTTGGGGAATATTATGAAGGTTTTGATTTACTAATTTACCAATACATAAAGGCGTTTTATAATTAGTTTCTTCGAATGCAATAAATTCTTTTAAGGAATCTGTAGAAGAAATTATTGATGAAATATTTCCAGTATTATTTACAATTAATTCAATTGGTTCCAATACATTATTCAGGTCCCAAACGCGTATCTTGTTTGCTGTTGTTATATTGAATTGTGTGACAGTTCCTACTCCAATAGTTTTACTATCACGGAAAATTAATTGCGAATTGTTATTCATTTGAAGAAAATTTCGCGACTGTAATTCAAGATAATCAAGCCATCCAATAGAGTTTGGAAGGGGTTGGTCATAAGTATAGGTGATATTGATATTTGAATTGGCAACAGCAATTGTTGTTGATTTAGATCCATCAGTTGCAGCAAATGCATATTCGAAATTCCCCGAAACAGGTGCAATAGAATGATTAATCAAACTTGTTCCGTTAATTGTTAAATTTAAATTGCTTTGAGTAAAAGAGCGAGCAACAACTGATGATCTTACAAAAACAGGAACACTGGTTTTAATAGTTCCCATATTTGCAAAGAGTGAACGTTGTGTAACTTTATCAAAATCTTCTCCAACCCATAACCTACCTGATTTAATGAGATTCACATTTTCAAGTTCATGAACAAAGTTATAGTCATATTCACTTGAAATTATATTTGGAGAGGGGCTGGAAATTTGTGTTGAAATTCTTTTTCCATTTGCATTCCCAAAAGTTAAAAAGTAATAAGTTGTATCAGAATAGATATTATTTATATGGTAATATTTTCCTGATGACGAATCGTATTTCCAATGATTATTTTGAGATTCTCCATAAAATAAAATTTGGTCTTTTGGGTCAAACTTGCCATCCGATTCTCCTGAAACATATATTGCATTCTCATGCAAATCATCAAACCTAAAAGCTGCGTTAAGTTGAGATAACATTCCTGAGCCATTCCCGTATATTTTTATTGTCCTAGGATCAATATTGCTTAAAGTGATATGGTTGTTTTTTAAGAATGTAGAATCTATCAGATGGATCCCGTTTTCTACTACGGCAATTTTGTACCAATCACCCTGAGCTAAAACAGAATTTGTAGCATAGCTTTTTTTTCTGAATGGGACAGTTGAGTTATTAGAAATACTATAATTGATTACAATATCAAAAGAAATTAACTTTTCATATAGGCCAGAATTTGGATTTAATCGAATTGGCAATAATTGTAGTGAAAGAATTGGTTGTCCTCGTTCATACCCAATAGAAGTCTGTATTTCATTTGATAATGAGTTCGTTATGATTTCTTGGTTTTGTATTTTTGTTTTGCTGTCAATTGGTTCATAGATTTCATTTTTTAAAGAAACTTGGATGTTTTTAGCATTTTTTAGAGTATTTGTATATGAAAATAAAGGCAGATTTTTGTATTTTAGTGGATTGAAAAACGCTCCAGAAAACGTAATAAAATTTGAATATGTAACACCATTACTCTGATAATTAGTTCTATTCGACCATATTAATTTTTCACTAAAGGTGATTTCAGCAGAAAATACTAATAAGGAAAACGAAAGTATGATTAATGTCAGATGAAGTTTTTTATTTTTAAAAAAAGATAATAATTGCATAACAAAAAAGTTTTTCTTTATTATTGAAACTTTCAATAATTGCAAGATATAACGATTTTCAAATAAAAGAATTATATTTAAGTTCATAATGAA
>CAIUEQ010000224.1 GCA_903898215.1 uncultured Bacteroidota bacterium
ACAACGACAAGTTTGTTAATCGTCACATCTCTCCTTTAGCTAAAGATACCGATGCGATGCTTAAAGTTATTGGCGTTTCGTCTATTGATCAACTAATTGATGAAACTATTCCTTCTCATATCAGATTGAAAGAAAGAATGAAGCTTCCTGAAGCTTTAACAGAACAAGAATTATTGAAAGCAGCAAGTGAAATTGCTGACAAGAATAAATTATACAAGAATTTTTTAGGGCAAGGATATTATGGCACAATTACACCTGGAGTAGTTCTTAGAAACATTTTTGAAAATCCGGGTTGGTACACAGCATACACTCCTTACCAAGCAGAAATCGCTCAAGGCCGTTTGGAAGCATTGTTAAATTTCCAAACAATGGTGATCGACTTAACAGGAATGGAAATTGCAAACGCTTCTTTGCTTGATGAAGGAACTGCTGCTGCTGAAGCCATGCACATGCTTCATGCTGAAGCTAAGAATTCCGAAGCACATAAATTTTTTGTTTCTCAAGATTGTTTTCCTCAAACAATTGATATTTTAAAAACACGTTCAAATCCTGTAGGAATTGAATTAGTGATTGGTGACCATAACACAGTAAAATTAGACGAAACATTTTTTGGTGCAATCATTCAATATCCTGCCGGACAAGGAGCAATTTATGATTACTCAGAATTTATGGCTAATGCCAAAAAACATAATATTCTTGTTGGTGTTGCTGCCGATCTTTTAAGCTTATCATTGTTAACCCCTCCTGGTGAGTGGGGTGCTGATGTAGTTGTTGGAAGCGCACAACGCTTTGGTGTGCCAATGGGTTATGGTGGTCCTCATGCAGGTTTCTTTGCAACTAAAGACGCTTACAAACGTCAGATGCCCGGAAGAATTATTGGGATGAGTATCGACTCTCAAAACAATCCTGCTTTACGTATGGCTTTGCAAACACGCGAGCAACATATCCGCAGAGAAAAAGCAACTTCAAATATTTGTACCGCTCAAGTTCTCCTTTCGGTGATGGCCGGAATGTATGGTGTGTATAATGGTCCTGAAGGACTAAAAGGTATCGCAGGAAGAATTCATGGACTTGCTACTCAATTGAGTGATGCTTTAAATGCAAATGGATTAAAGCAATTGAATACAAATTTCTTCGATACCATTTATCTTGAAGTGGCTGATGCCAATAAATTGATGAATGCTGCACTGAAAGCTGAAATCAATATTCATCAAACTGGTGACAAACATATTTGTATTTCTATAGACGAAACACATACTGAAAAAGATATTGAAGAATTGGTAAATGTGTTAACAGGCAAACAAATTAACAAATCAACAAATCAACTTGTTAATTTAAACTGGCCGGCAAACCTTATTCGCAAAAGTACTTTCATGACTCATCCTGTTTTCAATTCCTATCACAGCGAGCATGAAATGTTGCGTTATATCAAACAATTGGAAGCAAAAGATCTATCACTTTGCCATTCGATGATCGCACTTGGTTCATGTACAATGAAACTAAATGCTACTTCCGAAATGATTCCTGTTACCTTACCTAAATTCAGCATGCTGCATCCTTTTGTTCCAATAAACCAAGCTGAAGGTTATGCACAAATCATTTCTGAATTGAGTGAATACTTAAAACAAATTACAGGGTTTGCAGGAATATCATTACAACCAAATGCTGGTTCACAAGGTGAATATGCTGGTTTGATGACTATTCGTGAATACTTTAAATCAATTGGACAATCACATAGAAATATAGTTCTTATTCCTTCATCTGCTCATGGAACAAATCCTGCAAGTGCAGTGATGGCAGGAATGAAAGTTGTTGTTACAAAAACTTTAGAAAACGGATACATCGATATCGAAGATTTACGTGCTCGTGCTATCGAACATAAAGATCACCTTGCATGTTTGATGGTTACCTACCCTTCTACCTACGGAATTTTTGAAGAAGGAATTATTGATATCTGTAATTTGATTCACGAAAATGGTGGTCAGGTTTATATGGATGGAGCAAACATGAATGCTCAAGTTGGATTAACTAGTCCGGCTGCAATTGGAGCTGATGTTTGCCATTTAAATTTACATAAAACATTTGCCATTCCTCATGGTGGTGGTGGTCCTGGTGTTGGTCCAATCGGTGTTGCAAAACATTTGGTTCCTTTCCTTCCCGGACATGCAGTTGTTAAAATGGGTGGCGAAAAATCAATGAGTGCAGTTTCTGCTGCTCCTTGGGGAAGTGCTTCAGTTCTGTTAATTTCTTATGCATACATCCGAATGCTAGGAACAGAAGGATTAGAACTTGCAACTAAATATGCAATCTTAAATGCAAATTATGTTAAAGCTCGTTTAGAAAAAG
This sequence comes from uncultured Bacteroidota bacterium, assembly GCA_903898215.1. Classification (GTDB taxonomy): domain Bacteria; phylum Bacteroidota; class Bacteroidia; order UKL13-3; family UKL13-3; genus CAIUEQ01. The sequence goes on from CAIUEQ010000224.1 coordinate 2,347, forward strand.
ATTATACCATTCTTTTTGTTGGAAGTAAAGGACGTTGTGCTCACGAAATGATTTTGGATACACGCGTTTTCAAACATGAATCAGGAATTGAAGTTACTGATATTGCAAAACGTTTAATGGATTACGGATTTCATGCTCCAACAATTTCTTTCCCTGTTGCCGGTACAATTATGATCGAGCCAACTGAAAGTGAACCTAAGGCAGAACTTGATCGTTTTTGTGATGCAATGATCGCTATCAGAAATGAAGTGGAAGAAGTAATTAAAGGTATTGCCGATAAAACAGATAACGTTTTACACAATGCTCCTCACACTGCTTCGATGGTTATTGCTGATAATTGGAAACATTCATACAGCCGCGAGAAAGCAGCATTCCCTGTTTCATACGTGAGAGCAAATAAATTTTGGCCAACTGTTGGTAGAATAAATGATACCTATGGTGATAGAAATTTAGTTTGTGCATGTTTGCCAACTGAATCATACGCTGAACAAGCAAGTAACTAAAAGGTCAGACGCATTTCGCGTCAGTACCTTTATTAAAAAAATACAGCCCGCAATTTAAATTGTGGGCTGTATTTTTTTATCTACGTTTCCATAACAAAAACTCTTTCGTCAATTCATAATAATCTTCCGTAGAAGTTCCGGCATCATCATAAACAGTAAAAATATCACTGTACATTTCTGATTTAGTTTTGCCAAAACACATTACAATTCTATTAATGGATTTTGAAGGTTTTGGTTTGATGAGAATTTCACCTTGTAAAAACAATTTCGCTTTTTTGGCAATTGCTAAAAACTCTTCTGCTTCATCAGTTGGAAGTATCAACCAGAACTTTCCTTTATCACTTAATCTCTTCATCACTTCCTCACATAACGAATCAAAAGGAAGATCTTTGTCCTGTCGGGCTTTTGCGCGTTTCGAATTAGTGATCTTGATATTATTTTCCTCTACATAAAAAGGAGGATTGGAAATGATAAGATCGTAAGAAATTTTACTGTCGAATTGTTGTACCGAAGTATGATACGCTTTAATTTTATTGCTCCATTTTGAAGCTTTAAAATTAAATGTTGCTTCTTCAAAAGCTCCTTCATCAAGTTCAACTGCGTCAATTTTAGCACTTGATTTTTGTGCCATCATCAATGCTAAAATGCCCGTTCCTGTGCCAATATCTAAAATGGTTGAGGCTCCGTTAATTTCTGTAAAACAGCCTAACAATAAACTATCGGTGCCAACTTTCATTGCCGATTTATCTTGCTGAATAATGAATTGTTTGAGTTGAAATATTTCGCTCACTGTTAATTTTTTGTATCTAATTTTTAATGAAGGGCGAAATTAAATGAACAATTGGTAATAGCTACTTAAAGTTTATCAGCCAATCCATTCGGTAATGTGAGTAAGGAAGTTGTTCAGGTTGAGTCAATTTTTTTCCGTTAATTTTTAACTGCTCACAAATGAGTTTAAGTTCATTTTCGCTCCAAAATTTTCCCATGTTGTTTTTATTTTGAAGAGTTTGTTTCACCAATTGGATAAGACGCAAGGGTGTGTTATAATATTCAAAAAAATTGATGCTGTCGGGAATATCTCCTAAAAATATTTTTCCCTCTTTTTTAACAAATGGAAGTAAATTTTCAATCACTTTTTTCCCTTTATCAAAACTCTCAAAATACTGAAATGAAAAATAGAGATTTATTTTATCGAATGATAAATGTTGCTTACAAATTGTTGAAGCATTTAACTCTAAAACATCGGCACAAATAAATTCAATTTCAGGAAAATTATTTTTAGCATGATTGATTAAAACATCAGATATATCAATGCCTACAACCTTTTTGCAATACTTTGCCAACTTTGAAGTGAGCAATCCATTTCCGCAACAAACATCCAAAAGAACATCATCACTTTTAAGTTCTAAAACTTTTACAATATGTTCAACAATCTCATCGATAATTTCTTCATCTTGTTGCAAAGTCCCTCCTATCCTTGCCACTTGTGCAAATGGATTTTCTTGTTCTCCTTTTTCATTCCAAAATTTTTTCCAATCCATATTTATGATCAAATTTGGTAATTACGTAATCTTAAAATCGCGTAAATCAATATCCTCTTTTTACAATTCCCCAACCAATTCTTACACCTGAATATTGATCAACCGGAGCATTATCCAAAATCAAATCAATTTGTTCAACTTGTTCATTTGTGAGTTTAAAATTTAAAGCTGATACATTTTCTTCAACTTGCGAAACTCTAGATGCACCGGTTATTGTGCAGGTTATTGGCGAATGATTTAAAATCCAGTTTAATGCAAGATTAGACATGCTCATATTCCAATCGTTTGCTAATTTTTTCAGCAAATCCAACTTATCAAAAAAATCATCATTCATTCGCTTTACCGGGAAATATGTTTTCATCAATTCACTTGAAGCACGCGAGTCAGTTGGAATATAATCACGAGAATATTTGCCTGAAAGCAATCCTTGCGCAAGTGGCGAATACACTACTATTCCTAATCCTTCTTTTTCACAAACATCCATCACATCCAATTCAAGCGAACGGTTCAGTAAATTATAAATCGGTTGGTTTGAAACAGGTTTTCTCCATCCGTTTTTTTCACAAATTCGCATTGCATTTGTAATTTGAACAGCTGTCCATTGGCTCACTCCCCAATATAAAATATATCCACGCTCAACTAAATTATGCATGGCATAACAAGTTTCCTCCAAAGGTGTATCAACATCGTATCTATGACATTGGTATAAATCGATATAATCAGTTTTCAAACGTAACAACGAAGCTTCACAAGCATTTCTAAGATGACGAAGTGATAAACCTTGTGTCATGTTATGCTCGCTCATTGGGCCAAATGCTTTGGTGCCGATAATAATTTCTTCTCTATTGATGGTTTTCAAAAACTCTCCCACAACTTTTTCCGATTCTCCACGATTATAAATATCAGCTGTGTCAATAAAATTTACTCCGAGTTCGATTGCTTTTTGCATGCAATCAAAAGCTGTATGTTTATCAACCCCCATTCCTACTGTTAACCATGTTCCCAAACTAATCTCTGAGATATGTAGTCCGCTGTTGCCAAGTTGTCTGTAAATCATTTTAGTATTATTAATGTGAATATTTTTTTGATAATCGGGTTAATTCCGATTGATTATATTGCACGCAAAATAAATCAATAAAAAACTATTCGCAGGTGAAATGTTTTTATAAGTTCAACTCATCAATCAAATTAAATAAATAGTAAACTTGCAGTCGATGGCAAAAAAAAGTAGCAATCGTTTAAAAAATCTTTTTAGCAAACTATGGAGATTTCTTGTGCAAATTTTTGTGATAGGTTTTCAGTTTACTTTTTTGTTCATCATTTTTTACCGTGTGATTCCGGTTCCTCTTACACCTTTGCATATTGAACGTTTGATAGAACAATCCTTTAGCGAACGTCCATTAAAATTATCTAAAAGTTGGAAAAGCATTGACTACGTATCAGACAAATTTTGTTTGGCAGTGATGACTTCTGAAGACATAAAATTTATTCACCATTATGGTTTTGATTTCGAGCAAATACAAAACTCGATAGAGCACGCTTTTAAAAAAGGAAAAAAGCTAAGAGGCGCAAGCACCATTACTCAGCAGACTGCAAAAAATTTATTTTTTACGCCAAACAGAAGTTGGATAAGAAAAGTTCCAGAAGTTTTTATCACGGTATGTCTTGAAATGTTATGGACAAAAAAACGCATTCTCGAAGTGTATATTAATATCATCGAAATGGGTGAAGGAATTTATGGTGTAGAAGCTGCTTCACAATTTTATTTTCATAAATCATCCTCTAATCTTACCTCTCGCGAAAGTGCGTTGATTGCATCTTGCCTTCCAAATCCTCGCAAATGGACACCTGACAGACCAACAAGTTTTATCAATCGCAAAGCCGGTATCGTGCAACATTACATGCCATACATCGGTGGATTACCTTGGAGATAATTACCCTATTTTTCTTATCATAAACTTAACATTCAAAATTATTTCATTTGATTAGTTTTGCTGAAATTTATTCAATTGAAAAAAAGAATCTCATTTATCATCAACCCTATTTCAGGAGGAATCAATAAAGAAACTTTCCCTTTATTGATAGAGAACAATATTGATAAAAATAAATTTGATGTTGATATCCAATTTACACAATCGGCAAATCATAATTTAATTTTAGCTGAGCAAGCCGTTGAACAGAAAAAAGATATCATTGTTGCCGTTGGCGGTGATGGAACAATCAATCATGTTGCAAAATATGTTACCGGTTCATCATCAATTTTTGGAATGATACCGATGGGCTCAGGAAATGGATTGGCAAGACATTTACGCATTCCTCTTAATCACGTAAAAGCAATTGAGGCAATTAATCAATTAAAAATTTCTACTATCGATACAGGAAAAGCGAATGATGTTTTTTTTGTAAATGTTGTGGGAGCAGGATTTGATGCTCATGTGAGTGGAATGTTTGCAACTGCACCAACACGTGGTTTTTTTTCATACGCAAAAATAACTCTTACTGAATTTGCAAATTATAAACCTCATGAATATAAAATAGTCATTGATGGTGAAACCATAAATGAAAAGGCTTTTATTGTTTGTATAGCAAATGGTTCTCAATATGGTAATAATGCATTTATTGCACCCACTGCCGACCTTACCGATGGAATATTTGAGGTCAGTTTAATTAAGCCTTTCAAGAATATAAGTATGCCTTTTTTAGGGTTTGATTTATTTACTAAAAAATTCAACTCTTCGAAATACGTTAAAACTTTTCGTGGTAAAAAAATTGTAATTCATCGTCCTAAAGCTGAAGTGGTAAATATTGATGGAGAACCGATAATGATGGAAAAAGATTTAACAGTTCAAATTTTTCCTTCTTCCCTAAAAGTGATAGTTCCTTAAAAATTATTCGAAAAGATTAGACGCCTTCACTAAAGCGTTATAATCTGAAATTTTAATTTTCTTTCCTTCAAGTTCAATGATGTTTTCCTTCTGCAATTCAAAAAGTGTTCTAATGGCTGTTTCGCGCGAAGTACCGGCAATATTTGCAATTTCTTCACGAGAGATTGTAACATTTATCACACTCCCATCTTGCTCAAAACCATATCTTTCTTTAAGCAATAAAAGTCCTTGGGCAATCCTTTCTTTTACTGTTCGCTGAGCAATTGCTGTAATATTGTTTTCAGTATCTTTAAGCATATCTGAAAACAGGTGAATCACTTTCATTGCAAGTTTCGGGTTAGTTTCAACCATGGGTAAAAAAACCTCCTTGGGAATAAAACAAATTGTAGAATCTTCGAGTGCAAAAGCTGAGCACGAATATTTATCGATTCCAAGTAATGCCCGAAACCCCATCACATCGCCATTTGTCGCAAGGTGAATAATTTGCTCTTTACCGTCAACGCCTGTTTGTGTTAGTTTAACTTTTCCACTGTTTATACAAAATAACCCGAAGGGAAGAGTTCCTTCTTGAAAGATCTCGTTTCCTTTTTTATAAATACGACAACTTTTTTTTGAACTCATCAAAGCTGACTCACCCTCATCCAACACATTAAAAACGGATTTGAAACGATGACTGCAAAGTGCACAATCGGTTTCAGCATTTTTTATCGACATCAATTAAATTTTTATTCGCAACGAATGTA
>CAIUEQ010000225.1 GCA_903898215.1 uncultured Bacteroidota bacterium
AAGAAATCTTTTTATCATTGGAATTCTTACCACCATTATTGTTATCCTTCTTTTTTACTTTACACGTGGAAATTTTATTCAGGCCATACTCAGCGGTCTATCATCTGCAATGGCAATTTTACCTGAAGAGTTTCCAGTTGTGCTTACTGTATTTTTAGCTTTAGGAGCGTGGAGATTATCAGCAAAAAATGTCCTCACACGAAAACCATCGGCTATTGAAACATTAGGTTCGGCAACAGTTTTATGCAGTGATAAAACAGGTACCATCACACAAAATAAAATGGAAGTGATGGCATTGTATGATGGCAATGAAATTTTTCTTTCAGATATTTTCCATGAAAATATTGAGCAACTTTTTGATCTTACAGAAACAGCTTTACGTGCAAGCAGGAAAGATCCGGTCGATCCTATGGAAAAAGCTATTCAAACTGTTCATTCAACTTTCTATACTCCACACAATAATGCTTTTGAACTTGTAAAAGAATATTCGCTGAGCAAAGAATTGATGGCGATGACGCGTGTATTAAATCAAATATCAGATAATGATATTTCTGTTTCTGCAAAAGGTGCTCCCGAAGCAATTTTTCATTTATGTAAGTTGAATGGAGAGGAAATTGAAAAGCATTTGAAAGCTGTTCATACCATGGCTCAAGATGGTTTGCGTGTGATTGCTGTTGCAAATGCCATTCATAAAAATGAGACATTACCTGAACATCAAAGTGAATTTGATTTTCAGTTTTTAGGATTGATCGGGTTGAAAGATCCAATCAGAAATGAAGTTCCACAAGCTGTGAAAGAATGTACAGATGCCGGTGTAAAAGTTATTTTAATAACCGGAGATTATCCTGCAACAGCAAAAAATATTGGAGAACAAATTGGTTTGCCTTCATCAGATAAAATAATTACCGGTGATGAATTAAATAAAATGAGTGATGATGAATTGAAAGAGAAAATAAAATTCACTTCCATTTTTGCTCGTGTAATTCCAGAACAAAAATTGCGCATTGTTGAAGCATTAAAAGCTAATGGGGAAATTGTTGCTATGACGGGTGATGGGGTGAATGATGCTCCGGCATTAAAGGCTGCAAATATTGGTATTGCAATGGGAAGCAAAGGAACGGATGTTGCACGCGAAGCTTCATCGCTTGTGTTGCTTGATGATAATTTTGCATCAATAGTTTCGGCAATCAGACTTGGACGGAAAATTTTTGATAACCTGCAGAAAGCATTTTCTTATATTCTGGCTATTCATATTCCCATCATCGGATTAACTTTAATTCCTGCATTTTTCAGTTCGCTTCCAATCATGTTATTGCCGTTGCATATTGTTTTTATGGAATTGATCATTGATCCTGTTTGCTCAGTTGCTTTTGAATCAGAAGAGGAAGAAAAAAATATCATGAAGCGTGCACCTCGTAAACCCGATGAATTATTTTTTGGAAGCGAAAAAATATTGATAAGTGTTTTCCAAGGTTTGCTTTTGCTTGCCATGGTGCTTATTATTTATTTCATTTCTATACGTGAAGGTCATACCAATGGTGAAGTAAGAGCAATTGCATTTTCATCACTCATCATCGGAAATATTTTTCTTATCCTAACCAACCTTTCTAAAACCCGAAGTTTTGTTCATGCATTAGTTGAAAAAAACTTATCTCTTAAACTTATTTTAAGTGGTGCAATTATTCTTTTGTTACTCATCATTTTTGTACCAAGCTTGCGAGATATTTTCAGTTTTGAATTTCCGGGGTATGGGCATTTCATTTCAACACTGATAGGTGCAGTTATTTTGCTTTTAATTTTAGAAGGGGTGAAATATTGGAGGAATAGAAAAAGTGCTTCTCATGAATGATGATTCCTTTGGGCTAAAGCCAGAAATAATTTATAGTTCTATTTACCACGAGCTAAAGCAC
>CAIUEQ010000226.1 GCA_903898215.1 uncultured Bacteroidota bacterium
TTAAAGTTGATAAAAATATTCAACTCAACTGGATTACTTCTTCAGAAATAAACAACGATCATTTTAATATTGAAAGAATAATCAATGGTCAGTGGTCAATGGTTGGAAAAGTTAAAGGTAACGGAACAACTAATTTGGTTAGCAACTACGAGTTTCTTGACCCAATCATCAATCGGGATCAACCATCAACATTGTATTATAGATTGAAGCAAGTTGATTTTAATGGTAAAGAAAACTTTAGTCATGTGATTGAAATCGGATTGGAAAATAATTCAAACTTGAATACAATTTCAACTTCTCCAAATCCATTCACACATGATTTTGTAATTACCACCAATATTAAATCTGCAACAGATATTTTACTTCAGGTTTATGATGTTAACGGAAAATTGGTACATGAAAATATCTTGAAAAACACCGCAGGAGTTAATACAAATGGTATTACAGAAATGAGCGAAATGCCTTCAGGATTTTATTATTTGAAAATGACAATTGATGGGGAGATCTTTACTAAAAAGTTGGTAAAAGTGAATTAAGAATCGTTATTCAAAGTTTATAAAAATTAAAACACCGTTTGAATCAGTTGATATCACTGAAACAAACGGTGTTTCTTTTTAGTATAACAGCATAAACATAAGTAAACGCTTTGTTACTTATCAGGAAGTCAAACTTCTATTCAACATACAACATCAACCCTTTTAAATATTCACCTTCGGGATGAAAAATATTAATAGGATGATCATCTGGTTGAGTTAACTGGCGAATCACTCTTACATTTCTTTTTGCATCGGCAGCTGCACTAAAAACAATTTTGCGAAAAAGGTCTCTGTCGATATGCTGTGAACACGAAAACGTAAAGATCATTCCTCCAGGTTTTATTTTTTTAAATGCAATCAGATTTAAATTTTTATATCCTCGTGCTGCATTTGCAACTGCCCTTGAGTTTTTAGCAAATGCCGGTGGATCAAGCACCATCACATCATAATCAACTTCGGTATTTTTTAAATAATCAAATACATCGGCCACAAAAGATTCGTGATTTGTAGTTGCAGGATAATTAAGTTTCACATTCCTTTCACACATTTCTATCGCATCTTTCGAACTATCAACAGAATGAACAAGTGTTGCTCCGCCTTCTAAAGCATACAAACTAAAACCTCCTGAATAGCTAAAAGTATTGAGCACTTTTTTGTTCTTCGAAAATTCACCAAGTAATTTTCTACTCTCACGCTGATCAATAAAAAAACCTGTCTTCTGCCCTGTTTCAACATCTACTAAAAACTTAATTCCGTTCTCCGTTGCTTCAACAGGCATTTCACAAGGTTCCCCAACCCAACCGCATGGTGTGGTAACATCTTCAAGTCGTTGTGTGTTTGATTTTGTTTTCACATAAATATGTTTGAATCCAATTTGACGAAGCGCATCAAAAATATTTTCCTTGATATTTTCTGTCCCTCTGATAAGAATTTGCACTACGGCAACTGTTGCATAAATATCAATGATCACTCCCGGTAAAAAATCACCTTCGGCATGAAGTAACCTGAAAATATTTGTATGCGAAAAATCTATCAATTGTTTTCTCAGATGATAGGCACTCAAAATTTTATTGACCCAAAAATCGGCATTGATCAAAATTTCTTCATTGGTAAATTCAAAAACCCTGCAGGTAATTTGGCTGTTTGTTGAAAAAAAACCGAAGCCCAAAAGGTTGTTATGATTATCAACTACACGAATAATTTCTCCGTTCTGTGCTTGAGGTAATTCTTTTACAGCACCCGAAAACACCCATGGATGGCGGTTTATAAGCGAACGTTCCCGTCCTGATTTTAAAATTAAAGTTTGCATTTATATGAATTTATAAAAAAGTTGACAAGGTTTTATTCCTCTTAGCTAGAAGAACTGAACAAAATCTGTTTAGATGCAACTTTAAATTTATTTCTTATTTATTTCAGAAAAAAAATCTTCGATTGACATTTTATGAATATCAAGAATTTTTATCAGGTATGAA
>CAIUEQ010000227.1 GCA_903898215.1 uncultured Bacteroidota bacterium
GTAACAGTAAAAATTGATAATTTTCAATAGGTATTGATTTCTTGCATGGCATGCAAGAGGTGGTCGGTTCAAATCCGATATTCTCCACACCAGTAAAATAAAGGCTTTCAGATATTTTTCTGAAAGCCTTTTTTGTTATAGGTGCAACATAGGTGCTCCATAATTTATCATAAATCGATTTATATCTTTAAATAGAAATAAAATTTTATGAGGGAAACAGCTAATCTTTGGAATTGAAAAAGAGTAGAAAGTATATTGAATAGATGATTCAAAATAAGTGAGTGCTTGCAATCCCTAAATGCAATCGGGGAAGAGATGGTCGGTTCTCCCGATAGCTATCGGGACGATATTCTCCACACTAGTAAAATAAAGGCTTTCAGATATTTTTCTGAAAGCCTTTTTTGTTATAGGTGCAATAATTTAAATCCAATTCTTATCATTTTATAAATGGAAGTGAATAATTAATATCCCTTTATATCCAACTCATTGCTATCAATCATTGGTACTAACTTACCCATTTTTTTTTGAATGATCTTAAAGTGATGTTGCTCATCGGGACTAACTAATGAAATTGCTTCTCCTGGAGATTCGGCACGACCTGTTCTTCCAATACGATGAACATAATCTTTTGGTGAACGTGGCAATTCGTAATTGATGACATAAGGTAAAAATTTGATATCAATTCCTCGCGACATTAAATCAGTTGCTACCAAAACTCGAAGATTACCTGACTTAAATTTACTTAATGCGATTGTTCTTGCTTCCTGACTTTTTTTGCTGTGAATGGATATTGCATCTATTCCGTTTTTACGAAGTTTATCGGCAACATTTTCGGCAGAGTAAACCGAAGAGGTAAAAACTAAAACTTGCTTTAGGTCTTTACTTTTAATTATATATCTTAACAAAGGACCTTTCTTTTCATCAGATACAAGATAAGCCGATTGATTAATCAAATCTATTTGATCAACCTCAGGTTCTATTTTTATTACCAAAGGGTTTTCTAAAATAATTTGATGAATATTATTTACATCATCGCTTAAAGTTGCCGAGAACAATAGGTTTTGGCGCTTTTTAGGAAGGAGTGCAAAAATCCTATTCATCTCTTCTTTAAAACCAAGATTTAGCATTTTATCAGCTTCATCTAAAACAAGAGTTTCTATATCGGATAAATGTACCGCATTCGATTCAACTAATTCCAGCAACCTGCCGGGTGTGGCAACCAAAACAGAAACATTTTGTAAATCCAACATTTGCGGATTTATAGAAACACCACCAAAAACAGCAATCGTTTTTATACGCTCTGTAAATGATGAACTGAATTTTTGAAATACCTCTTTCACCTGCACTGCCAATTCTCGTGTTGGAACCAATACCAAAACTTTTACATGCCTATTTTTGCTAGAAACTGTTGCATGTAAACTGAGGTTCATTAAAATTGGTAAAACATAACTTGCTGTTTTTCCTGATCCCGTTTGAGCAATTCCTAAAATATCTTTTCGGTTTAATATGGCAGGAATAGCTTCTTGTTGAATAGGGTAGGGCTGTGTATAATTTTGTTCGGCCAATGCCTTTAAAATATTTGGTGATAAACCTAAAGTAGTAAACGACATTGTTTTTTATTTAATAATGATGAGGAGATAATTAAAAGTGTGAACATGACTGATAAATCATATCACATAGTTACGATTCATCTATTTGAAAAGTTCAGAAAGTTTTGCATCTAAGGCTTCGCCTCTTAAATTTTTCGCAACAATTTTACCTTCTTTATCAATAAGTACCGTGAAAGGAATACTTTCAATTTTATACATATTTACAACGGTTGAGTTCCATTTTTGTAAGTCTGAAACATGTGTCCAAAGTAGCTTGTCATCGTTAATAGCTTTTTGCCAAGCCTCACGATTTTCGTCCAGAGAAACGGAGAAAATATCAAAGCCATTATTTTTATATTTATTGTAAACATGCACTAAATTTCCACTCTCTTGCCTGCATGGTTTACACCACGAAGCCCAAAAATCTATTAATACATATTTTCCGCGAAGCGATGAAAGCGAAACAGTTTTTCCAAAAGGATCGGGCATGATTATATCCGGAGCAGTTTGTCCGATTGCAGTTTTTCGTAACTCTTCAACTCTTGAATGCAATTCTTTTGCATATTTTGAACTGAACAGATTGGAATAAAATTTCAAATCAATTTTTTCCAAGAAATCATAATCAGTTTCCGGCATCAAAAAGTTGGTAGCGAAAAAAGCAACCACACTTTTATCTAAAGCAAAAACAAAATTTTGCATTTCAGTTTTTCGTTTCAACATGATAGAATCATACTCCAAACGAATTTGATTTTGAATGTCGGCTCCAGGGATTTTTCCATCCTCTCCGTGAGTAAATTTTGTTTCCAAACCTCGAACAACAACCATGTATTTATTGTTGATGAGCAATAGTTTTTTTAATGTCTCACTATCCGGAGAGCCTGAAACGCCATACATCTCAGGGTTATCGGCATCGATGCTCAAGTTAATAGTTGAATTAGTGTCGAGAACAATTACAGTTGCACCTTTTGGAAACGAAAGGGTACAAAAAGTCTTTTCACTAACTTTCCCTTTGAACGAAAATGTACCATCAGCATTTACAGTTGACGAATCGATTAGCCTTAAACCTTTTGTTGTAAGTTCATTTAAGAATAAAGTTTTTTCGGTATAGTTTTTTATTTTTCCGGTAATAGAAAAACTGTTTATTGATTTTTCATTATTGCTTCCGCAAGAAGAAAAAGTGGTGATGATGAGGACAAGATAAATTAGTTTTTTCATAATATTTTCTTCTAAATGGTTGTCATTTCGAGCGGAGTCGAGAAAGATACTTCAACTCAGCAAAGTGACAGTTGATTAATTCATTTTGTCCAATGTTTCTTTAACCAAAATATTTGCAAGTTTTGGATCAGCTTTACCTTTGCTAAGTTTCATTACTTCGCCCATAAATAAGCCAATAAGCGAAACTTTTCCTGCTTTATATTCTGAAACTTTTTCAGGAAATTTTGCAATTGCAGCGTCAACATGTTTTTGTAATTCATCGCTATTATTTTCCTGCATCAAATTCAAACTTTCAGCAATTTCTAAAGCACTTTTATGATGCTCATTAATCATTGCAGGAAATAAATTTTGTGTTGCTGCAGAATTACTGATCTTGTTTGAATCGATCAATGAAATGATTTCAGCGATTTTTGCGGGTTGTAATACAAAGTCACTGATATGAATAGCTTGTTCATTCAAGTATCCTTTAACCTGCACCATTACCCAATTTGCTGCCGATTTAATATTACCGGTATGCTTTAATATCGTTTCAAAATATTCAGCAATGTCTTTGTTTTCTGTTAACACATTTGCATCATATTCGCTTAACAAAAATGTTTTGGTATATTTCTCAAACAACTCTTTTGGTAAAGCCGGCATTTGTGCTTTAACACCATCAATAAATTGTTGAGTGATATGTAAAGGCGGTAGGTCGGGTTCAGGAAAATATCTGTAATCACTGGCACCTTCTTTAGTACGCATAACAAATGTTGTTCCTTTTAACGCATCAAATGTTCGGGTTTCTTGATAAATTTTTTCTCCATTTTCGATGGCATCAATCTGACGTTTTATTTCAAAATCAATTGCACGTTTTACATTGCTGATGGAGTTCATGTTTTTCACTTCCACTTTCACACCAAACTCAGGTGCTCCTTTTAATCGTACCGAAACATTGGCATCACATCTCATCGATCCTTCTTCCATGTTTCCATCACAAATATCCAAGTAGCGAACTAGTTTTCTTACTTCGGTTAAATATTGATATGCTTCTTCACCGGTTCTGATATCAGGTAAAGTAACCATTTCAACAAGTGGAGTTCCCGCACGGTTGTAGTCGATTAACGTATCATACACATCTTGGTCGTGCATACTTTTTCCCGTATCTTCTTCCATGTGAATGCGGATAAGACCAACTTTTTTCTCAGTTCCGTCTTTCAGTTTTATCTCCACAAAACCATTTTCACAAATAGGAGTTTTGTCTTGAGTGATCTGGTAGCCTTTTGGAAGATCGGCATAAAAATAATTTTTACGTGCATAATAATTATGTTCGGCAATATCGCAATTACATGCAATGCCAAGTCTTACTGCATATTTTACAGCTTCCTTATTATGAAAAGGCAAAGTGCCCGGATGCCCTAAACTTATTGGGCTTACCTGTGTATTTGGTGATGAGCCGTATTCGGTTGAATCACTGCAAAACGCTTTACTTTTGGTGAGCATTTGTGCATGAACTTCTAATCCTATAACGGGTTCGTATCTTGAATAATCAATCTCCATTTTATTTTTTTGTAACGGGCGAATTTAATAGAAATCGTTTTGAATAATAATTTTTTAGAATAATACTTTTAGCTACCCATATATGAGCTAATGTCAATAAATTATTTTTGCCACAGATTGCACAGATTTTTTTTTCTTTTTCTAATTAATTCTGTGCAATCTGTGGCTTATTTGAATAATGAAGTAAAGGATTATTTTGTATTGTACTAAAAACTGAATTGGTTTGCATCCTTTAAAAAGCAAAAAAATGAAAGCAATTATTATAGAAGGAATCAACCAACCATTAAAATATACAGATGTTCAAATGCCTGATTTACTTTCGGGAGAAGTGCTGGTAAAAATAAATGCAGCATCTTTTAACCACCGCGATTTGTGGATTCAAAAAGGTCAATATGGTGGTTTACGTTTTCCATCCATTCAGGGAAGTTGTGGAAGTGGAGTAGTTGAAAAGTTAAGTGATGGACTTGATTCTGATTGGTTAGGAAAAGAAGTTGTTCTCAATCCTTCTTTAAATTGGGGAAATAATCCGCATACACAAGCAAAAGATTATATCATTTTGGGAATGGCTCAGGATGGAACTTTTGCCGAATATGTAAAAATTCACTCACGATTATTACATCATAAACCTGTGCATTTATCTGCAGAAGAAGCTGCCGCAATTCCACTTGCAGGGTTAACAGGTTTTAGGGTATTATTTACTAGAGCACGTGCGGTAAAAGGAGAAAATATTTTGGTAACCGGTGTTGGTGGAGGTGTGGCTTTGTTGGTGATGCAGTTTGCCAATGCAGCAGGTTGCAATGTTTTTGTTACTTCAGGGAGTGATGAAAAAATTGCGAAAGCAATTGCTCTTGGTGCAAAAGGTGGAGTGAATTATAAGAATGAAAAATGGCATAAAGAAATTCAAACAATGAGCGGAGGAATTGATGCTGTAGTTGATAGCGCCTGCGGTGATAACTTTGCAAAGCTTACTGATATTGTTAATCCTGCCGGACGAATTGCCTTTTATGGCGCTACTCTTGGAGCTTTTAACAGCGGTGTTCCTGCAAAAATATTTTGGAAACAATTGGATATTTTAGGTTCAACAATGGGCAATGATGAGGATTTTAAAAACATGGTTCAGTTTGTTCGTGATCACAAAATTAAACCTGTTATCGATTCAGTTTTTCCACTTGAACAAGCTCAACAAGCAATTGAAAAAATGGAAAGGGGAGAGCAGTTCGGGAAAATTGTATTGAAAGTAAATTAAACGCAGAGTCGCAGAGAACGCAGAGAAAATAATCTGCGAGAATCCGCGAAATCTGCGAGAAATAAATTTCAAACTACATTCAATAAAAACTATTTTCGTTTCAAATAAATACCATGACCAATTATCGTAAAACACTCTATACAAATTATTTTACCAATCAGGCAGGACGTGAGTATGTAGCTCAACAGAAGCAAAAGTTTGAAGATGAAACTGCGCATTTTTCTTGTGAATTATTACATCATTTGCCTTCCGATAAATCGATAAAGATTTTAGATATTGGTTGTGGCATAGGAAGTTTTTTAGCTGCTTGTAAACTTGGAGGATACTCAAATGTTGAAGGAATTGATTTGAGTGAGGAGATGGTAAAAATTGCCAACGAATTTGGTGTGCCCGAAGCAAAACTTGGTGATTTAAATGAATACCTTAAAGATAAAAATGCAACGTTTGATGTAATTACCGGAATGGATATTATCGAGCATTTTACAAAAGACGAATTGCTAACTTTAATTGATACCATTAAAAAATCATTGAAGCCAAACGGAATGGTCATTTTTAGAACGCCAAATTTGGATGCGGCTTTCGGAAACTTATATGCCAATGGCGATTTTACACACGAAAATTACCTGAATAAAAATAGTGCTACACAACTGATGATGGCAATGGGATTTAAAGATGTTGAAGTATTACCTTCTTACCTTGTTGTCAAAGGTTTTGTAAAAGAAACAATCCGTAAAATGGTATGGAAATTATTTATGGTAAAATATAAAATGGAATTATTTGCATCAGCACGCACTCATAAAAAAATGGTGTTTACCCCAAACATGATTATTGTGGCAAAACTTTAAATCTTAAACGTTAAACTAATACAACGGTTTGATATCATCTCGTTTTAAATCCATCCATTTATCCTTACGCTTTTTGCCGGTATAGGAATGCTTGGCTTTTTTGGGTCCCTTGTATTGGGAGTAATTTGGCTTACACGCTCCCAGATAACTTAAAATAACCAAACAGAATAAAACTCTTTTCATAATTCTTGAATTGCTTTTCAAATATGTATAAAATTTTAATATTATCAATTGTAGTTTTTGAAATTCGAAACATTAATGAATCATTTACCATTTAAATCTCCAGCGACAGCTGATCATTTAATAAAGTAAAACTCATGCGGTGATATTTTGTAGCGCCAAAGTTACGTATCCCTTCACGGTGAGCTTTTGTTGGATATCCCATATTATGGTCCCAACCGTATTGCGAAAATTCTTCATGCAGTTTAAGCATAAATTCATCGCGGTAAGTTTTTGCAAGAATAGAAGCGGCAGCAATGCTCTGGTATTTTCCATCGCCTTTTACAACACATTCATGTTTGATTTTTTTGTAGGGAATAAAACGGTTGCCGTCAATTAAAAGTAACTGCGGCTCGTGCCCAAGTTTCTCGATTGCTTTGTGCATTGCCATAAACGATGCTTTAAGAATATTGTGTTTGTCGATTTCAGTATTGGTTAACATTGCCACACCAAAACTCAATGCTTTTTCTTCAATTTCAATTCTCAATTTGTTTCGCTTTTTTTCTGAAAGTTTTTTCGAATCATCCAAACCAACGATGGGGTTTTTTATATCAAGAATAACTGCTGCGGCAAATACTGGTCCTGCAAGGCAGCCACGACCGGCTTCATCGCAACCTGCTTCAATCATTCCTTTTTGAAAAAAACGTTTCAGTCCCATTTCAATTATTTATTGCATTTATCAAACTTTGCCATACTCCTTCAGCAGATCTGTCCCAATCAAAAAATGATTTTCTATTTCGTGATCCTTCAATTAATTTTAACCTGAGTTGTTCATCATTAACAATTGAAAGCATTGCATTTTTAGTTTCGTCAACTGAATGCGGATCAACCAAAATAGCAGCATCTCCGGCAACTTCCGGCATCGATGTAATATTGGAAGTAATTACAGGAATATCGCAAGCCATCGCTTCCACAATTGGCAAACCAAAGCCTTCAAAAAACGGAATATACACTAAGCAAAATGCTGAAGCCATCACTTTATTCAATTCATCATCACTAATTCGTCCGGTAAATATTACTTCGTTTTTAAATTTTAAATTCTCAAAAGTGTCTTCAATATCATCGGTTTGCCATGCCATTCGTCCAACAATTAATAATTTATGATTTGATGAAGATGTTTTTTTAAATTCATCAAAAGCCTTTAACAATGTTTCGATATTTTTTCGAGGCTGAAGTGCTCCAACGTAAATAAAATATTCGCAACCGTTGGTATATTTTAGTTGAATAGTTTTTTTTGTGTTTTCATCAACAGGCACAAAACCCTTTGCAGGTGCATTATAAGCTACATCAATTTTGTTGGTATCAATTGAATATTGTTTAATGATATCAGTTTTAGTATAGTTTGAAACCGCAATGATCCTCTTTGCTTTTTTTGCAAATCTCGGAAAGAAATAATGGTAGTATTTTTTTTCAAAAAAACTTAACCCATCAGGGAAATGGATAAATGCAAGGTCATGAAATACTGCTACAGACGGCACATGTGTGTCCAAACACAAAAAGCCATCGGTGCTCAAAAATACATCGGGTTTATATTTTTTTAAAGCTGATAAAATGGAAAACTTAAACCACCAATAAAACAAAAATGGATGCCTAGCCGGAGGAAATAATTCGATGGCAGTAACGTTATCACTAAAAATAAACTCTTTCTCTACAGCTCGGTCGAAGAAAAATATAAACTGATGCTCTGGATGTGAACGCGTTATTCGTGAAAGGATTTCATAGCTAAAACGGCCAATGCCTTCCAGTTTATCATGTATTAAAAAACGTGTATTTACAGCAACCAGCATTTTTTTATGAGAGAGATTTATTTGATTATTATTGCACAATATAAACGATTTAAAATTACTCTCTCAAATTGATGCAGAAAAAATTTCTGACAAATGTTTTTATCCTGCTTGCACTTAATCTGCTAATCAAACCTTTTTGGATTTTGGGAGTGGATAGAGCGGTGCAAAATGCGGTAGGAAATTTTCAGTATGGAGTGTATGCAAATCTTTTTGGTTTCTCTTTATTGTTTGTGGTGCTGCTTGATTTTGGAATCAATAATTATACAAGTACTACTGTTGCAAAGGATCATGATGCCATCAACCAACAGTTTTCAACGCTGTTTCCATTAAAAATAGTTTTATCACTTGTTTATTTTGTTGTAACATTATTGATAGGTTTTATTTATGGATACCGAGGCAACGAATTGCTATTACTTGCTGTGATGTTGTTTAATCAGATACTTGCTTTTTTTATTTTGTACTTCAGAAGCAATGTAAGCGGGCTTCAATATTTTAGAACTGATGCAATACTTTCAGTAGTTGATAGAAGTCTGATGATTATTTTTTGCAGTTTAATTATTTGGGCATCGTTTGCTAATATCACTATTGAATCCTTTGTATATGCGCAAACTTTTGGCTATGTACTTTCTACGATAATCTGTTTTCTGATTTTAAAACCGCACTTATCGGCTATCCATTTTAATTTTGATAAAAAGGTATTAACAAAGTTGTTTAAGAATGCCTACCCATTTGCTTTACTAGCATTAATGATGACATTTTATGCTAGATTAGATATTATTCTGATTAAAAAAATATTCCCGAATGGTGATATTGAAAATGGATTGTATGCAAAAGCAAACCGATTATTGGAAGCAAGTAATATGCTTGCTGCAATGGTTTCAACTATGTTACTTTCATTGTTTGCAAAAATCATTTCCCAAAAAGAGGAATTGCAAAAAATGGTAAAAACTTCTATGTCGATAATGATTGCACCGGCCACCATGCTTGCTGTTTTTTGCAGTATTTATAACTATGAGATCATGGAGGTTTTGTATAAAAATCATTCGGATGGTGCAGCAAAAATATTCGGAATAGTTATTTTTAGTTTTATCCCAATGTGTACGATGTATATTTTTGGAACACTGTTAACGGCAAATGGTAATTTAAAAATTTTAAACATCGTTGTGGCAGTTGCATTACTTGTGAATATAAGTTTGAATTTATTTTTGATTCCTGCTTACGGTGCTTATGGAGCTGCTGTTTCAGCTATTTGCACGCATTCGATTGTTGCAATTTGTAGTTTGTTCTATTCAAAAAAAGTGTTGGGATTAAATATTTCAGCGTTAAATATTTTGCAATACATCCTGTTTGCTGTTATTTTTTATCTGATGCTTTATTTTATTCATCAGTCAGAAATTAAACTGATGATGGCTGCTTTAATTAGTGGCTTTGCAGGAATTTCATTAATGTTTATTTCAGGAATACTGAACTATCGTTCACTTTTGCAGTTAATTTCAAGCCGTATTAAGTGAATGGGATTTTTTATAGGTTAAATTTTTATATTTTTGTCCCGTTACCTTACAATAACTAAGAATTAAAATGAGCAAAAAAAAGAACCAATACAGTTTTGATTTTGTAGAAGTATTTGCATTTTTTTATAAATGGAGGATACATTTACTAATAGTATCAATAGTTTCGGCAGTTGTTTCAGCTATCATTTCTAGCCCAATATTTATTACGCCACAATATAAATCGACTGCACTTTTTTTTCCTAGCACAACAAATTCTATTGCATCATCTTTATTTTATACAATAAAAGAAAAAGCAAAAGATCCTTTAAAGTTTGGTGACGAAGAGATAGATGAACAGTACATGCAGATTCTCGAATCAGGAGATTTAAAATCAAATGTGATCAATCATTTTAATCTGATGGATCATTATAAAATTGATTCGGCAAGAGGAGATAAATATACTGCACTTTACAGAAAGTATGAAGAAAATATCAAAGCCAGAAGAACAAACTATAATTCGATTGAGATAGCTGTTTACGATAACGATCCGAAAATAGCCGCAGATATTGCAAACTATGTTTTGGTAATGGTTGATACCGTTAAGAAGCAAATTCAAGCACCTGTTGCACGACAAATATTTACTATCGTTGAGGAGCAGTATAAAAACAAACTTGCCTATGTTGATTCGATAAAATCTCGAATGAAATCGCTTGGAGTAAAAGGTGTTTATATTGGAATTAAAGGTGTGTATGGTTCACTTCAATCAAGAAGTGGAGCTGATCAAGCAGGTTCTTCAAAAAATAATGTCAGCGAAAATGGCGCAGAGTATATTGCACTCGAAGAGGAGTTGAATTTTGAAGTGGAGCAACTCTCAAATTTAAAGTTAAAATACGATCAGTCGAAAGTTGATCTGGATGCAAAGCTGAGCAATATTTTTATTATTAATTATGCTTCTCCATCCGAAGGTAAAGCTTATCCGATAAGATCTGTGATTGTATTAATTTCTGTTATATCTACATTCGTATTAGCTTGTTTACTAATAGTGTTTATCGAAAAGTTTAGCCAATTCAAAAAGGCATTAGCAGGAAATTAATGTGATTGTAATTTCTAAACAATTTTGGTTTTATCTGATATGTCTGGTATTTGTATCCATCAATATGGTTGCAATTGCAATGGACTTTCCTTGGATTGGGTTATTGCCATTTATTCTCATATTTTGTTACCTGATTTTATTTAAACTAGATTCCTTAATTCTGTTATTGGCTTTCCTTGTTCCTCTATCGGTGGGCTTTGATAATGTTGGGTTTGGGTTAGGAATCAGCTTGCCTGATGAGCCATTAATTATTGTCATCATGGTGCTATCTATCTTTAAGTTTGTGATAAATGCGCAGTATGATTTTAGGGTGTTAAAACATCCGATTAGCATTGCTATTTTATTCAATTTATTTTGGCTTATAGTTACAACCTGCACAAGTGATTATCCAATAGTTTCGCTTAAATATGTGATGTCGAGATTATGGTATTTGATAGTATTCTACTTTTTGGGCATGATGCTTTTTAGGGAGTATAAAAATATTACTAAATATTTATGGTTATACATCATTTCATTATTTGGAGTGGTTGTTTTCATTTTGATAAAACATAGTGAGTTTAATTTTTCACTGGCAAAATCATACAGCATTGTTGAGCCTTTTTTTGTTGATCACGGAATTTATGCAGCAACCATCAGTTTATTTATTCCACTTTTAGCCTGTTATGTTTTTTTCTTTCGAAGGATGGGATTGAATTTAATCGGGCTAATTGTTACAGCAACTTTTCTTGCGGTTTTCTTTGCCGGAGTTTACTTCTCTTATACACGTGCAGCATGGATAGGTGTTTTGGTTTCCTCATGTTTTGTTGTTCCCGTTTTATTAAGAATAAAATTCAAAACAGTGGTGATTGTAATATTTACTTCGGTTTCATTTGTTTATATTTTTCAGAATCAAATTCTTTATGTTCTGTCTAAAAACCAGCAGAAGTCGGCAAATGGGTTTTCAAATCATTTTCAATCAATTTCAAATATCAAAACAGATCCATCAAATACCGAAAGAATTAATAGATGGATGTCGGCAATAGCAATGTTTGAAAACAGACCTGTATTGGGTTTTGGTCCCGGTACTTACTCTTTTTGTTATGCTCCATACCAACAGTATAAATACAAAACAGTTATCAGCACAAATTTTGGAGATGGAGGAAATTCTCACAGCGAATATTTAAATCCTCTTGCCGAATCGGGATTATTTGGATTGCTTAGTTTTCTGGCAATAATATATTTGGTGCTGAACACTGGATTCAAATTGTATTTTAATGCTAAAAAATTTAAAGTTAGGATTTTAAGTTTGGGAATTTCGTTAGGGTTAATTACTTATTTTGTTCACGGTTTTTTAAATAACTACAGTGCAACAGATAAGATTGGAGCCGTTTTATGGGCAGCATTTGGAATGATTACGGCCTTGGATGTTTATCACAATAAACAGAAAACTAAGAGTGAGCCGCAATAAGCAGGTCGATATCTTTATGGTAGATATTTAAACGTTTTCCGATATGTTTATTTGTTAAGTTTCCTTTGTAAATATAAATCCCACTTCTAACAGATTGGTGCTCCCAAATAAAATCACCAATAGTACCGGCATCCGAAATTTCGAGCAACAAAGGAGTAAGAATATTACTTAAAGCATAACTCGCTGTACGGCAAACTCTCGAAGTGATATTTGGAACACAATAGTGAACAACATCGTGTTTAACAAAAGTTGGTTTTAGATGGTTTGTAATTTCACTGGTTTCAAAACAGCCACCTTGATCGATACAAATTTCAATAATAACCGAGAGGGGTTTCATTTTTGATACCATTTCTTCTCCTATAACAGCAGGACTTCTACCATCTTCGCTCCACATACATCCTATCGCTACATCGGCAGTAGACAATGCTTTTTGTAAAATTTTAGGATGAAGCAAAGAGGTATATAATTTAATTCCTAAATTATTTTGTATCCTTCTAAGTTTTTCAAGTGAATTGTCAAAAACTTTAACAACTGCTCCAACACCAATAGCTGATCTTGCTGCATATTCGCCAACAGTTCCGGCACCAATAATTACAATTTCGGTAGGTGGTATTCCGGTAACACCTCCAAGCATTTCACCTTTTCCTCCGCGGGTTGAGCATAAATATTCAGAAGCAACAGAGATTGCAGAAGTTCCTGCAATTTCACTCATACTTCTCACAATTGGATAAATGCCATCTTTTGATTTTAGAAATTCGAATGCAATGGCTGTAATTTTTTTCTCCATTAACGAGCGAATGTATTTATCAGATCTGCTGTTAAGTTGAATTGCAGAAATAATTAATTGTTTAGCTTGTAAAAATTTTATTTCATTTTCGGTAGGAGGTTCAACTTTTACAATAATATCGGCTTTGTAAACTTCTTCGGAACTATAACAAATCTTTGCACCTGCATCGCTATAATCTTTATCAGGAAACTTAGCTTCTTTACCCGCACCGGTTTCAATCCAAACTTCAAAGCCATTGTTTACTAGCAAATTAACCGAGGAAGGAGTGAGTGCAACACGATGTTCCTGCAAAGTTATTTCTTTGGGAACGCCTATATAAAGTGTTTGATGTGGATTTTTTTTTGACAATAAAGCTTCTTTTGGCTGCAACGAAGCCTGACGAGCAAGTTCTGAAAATCCGGACTTTGAAAGTTCTTCCATTTACGAGATTTTTTATACGCTCAAATCTATTCAAGTTAACTCAAATTCAAAAGATAATTTTTTATAGGAGGTGTAACTTAATTACAGTCAGCATTTACAGGGTTATGTCATCTCATAAAAAGAGGAATTTAAGCAGAGTTGAGAATTTTAAATATAAACGTTTATATTTGCCGGCTTTCAGTAAAGAATTTGAAGTCGAAAGAGTACATAATAGAATTCACTAAGCTTCGTAAAGGCGAGAATGAGTTTGTTTTTAATATTGATGACAAATTCTTTGAAGCTTTTGAGGGAGAGCACCCTTTGCATGCAGATGCTAAGGTAAAAATGATTCTTTTAAAAACTGAGCATATGCACGATCTCAGTTTTGAAATGGAAGGGTCGGTAACTTTAACGTGTGATGTGTGTTTAGATGAATTTGTTATGCCTTTGGAAGGTGAATTTCATCTGATCATGAAAAATAGTGAAGTAGAGAATTATAGTGATGATGAGATAATTTATATCACGCCTAATTTGCTTGAGTACGATTTAAGTCAGTATTTGTACGAAAGTGTTTTGATCTCTTTGCCAATTAAGAAAGTATGTAGCTTAGGTACTAAGGAATGTAACTCTGAAGTATTAAAGAAATTAGAAGAGTTAAATAATAAAACAACAGATAATGACACCGAAGGAAATGATCCAAGGTGGAATGATTTAAAAGGAATATTTAATAATTAACAGTAGATAAATTTAAACAGTATGCCACATCCAAAAAGAAAAATTTCAAATACCAGAAGAGATAAGAGAAGGACTCATTACAAAGGTGCAGCTCCAACTCTTTCAGTTGATTCAACTTCAGGTGAAACACATTTGCGTCATCGTGTTACTGCTGACGGTTTTTACCGTGGCAAACATGCATTTCCTGATATGAAACGCGACTAATTACTTTTTTACAAGGTAAAGGGCAATCAACAA
>CAIUEQ010000228.1 GCA_903898215.1 uncultured Bacteroidota bacterium
CTTCTTACAAAAATCGGCAATGTCAAAATTAAAACTTCTGTCAACATCAGCACCAATAGGCATCGAGTAATAATTACATAAAGCCTGATACACTCTTTTTATTTCTGTTTCTTCTGGAAAACTTAATTCCAATCGGTGTTGAGCTTCTAATTCATCAGTATGATTAAAAAGTAAAACGCAATACGATTTTTGCTCATCTCGTCCCGCACGACCGGCTTCCTGATAATAAGATTCCAGCGACTCAGGCATTTCATAATGTATCACCAAACGAACATCCGGCTTATCTATTCCCATACCGAAAGCATTTGTACAAACCATCACACGAATTTTATTTTGTGTCCAATCGTCTTGTTTTTTTACTCGTAAAGCATATGGCAAACCTGCATGATAATAATCTGCACGTTCCCGATTTTGAGTAAGCATCATTGCAATTTCCTGAGTCTTTCTGCGATTGCGCACATATACCAAAACGGTTCCTTTAACTTTTGAAATGATGGTGAGCAAACGTTTATTTTTATCTTCAAACGTATTTACAACATAAGATAAATTGCTTCGCTCAAAACTTTTGATATAAACATTTGGCTTAGCAAAATTAAGTTGGTGCTGAATATCTTTTATAACATCTGGCGTTGCAGTTGCTGTAAGCGCAAGGATGGGAACATTTTTTAGAATGGATTTTATTTCGGCAATTTGTAAATACTCTGGACGGAAATCATAACCCCATTGCGAAATACAATGTGCTTCATCAACGGCTAAAAGATTTACATTCATTTGCGAAATTCGTCCTCGCACCATTTCACTTTTTAAACGTTCGGGCGAGAGGTATAAAAATTTTATATCGCCATGAATACAATTATCAAGTGTGATATTTATTTCACGATAACTCATTCCCGAATAAATTGCTACAGCTTTAATATCGCGCTTGTTCAGGTTCTCCACCTGATCTTTCATCAATGCAATTAACGGAGAAACCACAATGCAAATTCCATCTTTCATTAAAGCAGGAACCTGAAAACAAATTGATTTTCCTCCACCGGTTGGCAGCAAAGCAAGCGTATCTTTTCCTTGTAAAATTGATTCAATAATTTCTTCCTGCAAAGGACGAAACTCTTTGTAGCCCCAATATTGATGTAGTATTTCGTATGGGTTCAAATTGATGAAAGTTGAAAATCAAATCTAATGGAGTGAATCGACAATCTCAAATCAAACAATCACTCCATCTCTAATTGTTAATTTTCTATCGGCACGATTTGCCAGTTCTTCGTTATGTGTAACGATCACAAATGTTTGTTGAAACTCTTCTCTCAATTTAAAAAACAAGTCGTGTAATTCGAGCGCGTTATGTGAATCTAAATTCCCTGAAGGTTCATCAGCCAAAACCACCGAAGGATTATTTATCAGTGCTCTTGCCACAGCAACACGTTGTTGTTCTCCTCCCGAAAGTTCCGAAGGATTGTGATGCATTCGGTCAGATAGTTTTAAATAATCTAATAATTCTTTTGCACGTTTTTCAATGTCACTTTTCGGTTTTTTAGAGATCCATCCGGGCATACAAACATTTTCTAA
>CAIUEQ010000229.1 GCA_903898215.1 uncultured Bacteroidota bacterium
CAACAATTGCCAATATATTGGGGAACACAACCTTTTACCGCTGGTCCAATTTATTACGGAGCCATTATTTGCTTCTTGTTTGTTTTTGGCTTTTTAATTTTAAAAGACAAAGCTAAATGGTGGATTCTCATCATTTCACTTCTTGCAATTTTTCTATCAATGGGCAAAAACTTTATGCCTCTTACCGATATTTTCTTTTACTATTTCCCGCTTTATAATAAGTTTCGCTCGGTAACATTTATGCTCTCATTAGCACAAGTGATGTTTCCACTTTTGGCTATGCTTGCTATCAGAGATTTGATGAAAGGTGAGTTGAAGCAAGATGAGCTAAAGAAAAAATTATTGTATAGCTTTTATTTTGTTGGAGGATTATGTTTTCTTTTTGCCGCAGTACCGGGAATGTTTTTTGATTTCACTTCTCAAAGCGACTCTCAATTACCTGAATGGCTTCGTCCGGCATTGATAGCAGATCGTGAGAGCGTTTTACGTATGGATGCTTTGCGTTCATTGTTGCTCATAGCTTTAAGCGTTGGATTAATTTGGTTCTTCATTGCTAAAAAAATCAAAAAAGAAATTTTTATCGGAGCTTTAACGGTTCTCATTTTATTTGATTTATGGCAAGTTGATAAAAGATATTTGAATGATAAAGATTTTGAAACTAAGAAGAAAAATGAAGCAGATTCATTTACAAAAACAGAAGCTGATGAATTGATATTGCAAGATAAAGATCCAAACTACCGTGTATATAACACTACACAACGTTTAGATCAGGATGCTCTTACTTCATACTGGCACAAATCAATTGGAGGGTATCATGGAGCTAAAATGCGCAGATATCAAGAGTTGATAGAGTTTCAAATGAGCAATGGAAATAACGAAATATTTAATATGCTTAATGTAAAATATTTTATCGTTGAAGATAGTATGCGCAGACAAAATGTGCAAAGAAATGGTGTAGCAAATGGCAATGCATGGTTTGTAAAAGAGTATATCATCGTAAATAATGCAGATGCTGAAATGGATTCACTTACACATTTCAATTCTAAAGAAAGAGCGATTATCGATACAAGATTTTCGGATCAGATAAATGGATTTAAAACAGCTGTTGATTCATCTGCAAAAATCTCTTTAACTTCTTATGTTCCCAATAAATTAGTTTACCAGTCGGATGCTGTAAGTTCACAAATGGCGGTATTCTCAGAGATATATTATGAAAAAGGATGGAACGCATACATTGATGGTAAATTAACACCACATTTCAGATGTAACTATGTTTTAAGAGGATTAATTGTGCCTTCAGGAAAACATACTATCGAATTTAAATTTGAACCACAAATTGTAAAAACAGGCGAAACTATTGCACTGTATTCTTCACTATTATTATATGGTGGAATTTTATCAATCGGTGGTTTGGTTTATTTCAAACGTAGAAAAGAATCTGAAAATAAATCAGAATAAAAAAGTTGCCACACGAACGATTCTTCTTGTCATTTCTAGCGGAGTCGAGAAATAATAGACCTAATTTTTTATGCTGATTAGTTTTTTGTTAATATGCTATACACTATTTACCGCTTATATTTCGGGTATAGTTTTTCTGCATGTTTTCTCAAAACTTATTGGTTTAAATAATAGGAATAACGATTTTGCATTTGCAGCTATTTCTGGTTTATGTTGGATAGCAATCCTTATCAGCATTCAACATATTTTTTCTCCCGTAGGAATATTTTCTCATGTATTGGTTTGGGGCATTAATTGTTTTTTTTGGAGTACAAATTCACAAGGGTTTTTAACCATAGTATCTAAACAATTTCAATTTTTTAAAACCCAACCAAGGCAAGTTTATATTCTGTATTTTTTGTTTTTTATTGGCGCTCTAATTAATGTCATAGCTAGGCCTGCAACAGGAGATGCAGCTGATTATCATTTTCAGACAATACGTTGGATGGAAGAATATAAAGTGGTGCCCGGAATTGGAAATGTTAGGCGACAATTAGGGAATAATTCCAATTGGTTTTTGCTTAATGCTTTTTTCGGATTTTCATTTACAGGATTACGTTCGGTATATGTTTTAAATGCAAGTTTATTACTGATAGCTGTAACCTATTTCTCGGAAGCATTTTCAAAGTTTCTGACTGGAAAATCAGATAAATTTTTTGTTATCAAATCAGTTATTTTAATTTATCTGATGCTTACAGTTTTTCGTAAATATGTTGGAGCAGTTACAAACGATTTTGCGATAACTGTGATGATTATGTATGTTTTTACTATGCTGTTGGAATGTGAAACAGAAAATATTTTTAAACGCATCATGCTTGTGTTTTTTATTGCTGTGATGGTAACGTTTAAGCTTTCTGCATTGCCAATGGTTTTACTTGCATTATTAATCGCAGTTAGTATTTTCAATCAACTAAATCTTCGAACAATTTTTGCCTTTTGCTTATTGATAATTTTGCTAATTGTTCCATGGCTTTATACCAATGTGATGAATTGCGGTTATCTGGTTTTTCCTTTGAGTAACCCCGATCTTTTTATGGTTGATTGGAAAATGAATAAGTCGGTATTAGAATGGGAAGTTATGGCAAACCTTGCATGGGCTCGGGTTCCATTCACTGATGTTGAAATATCATCGAAATTAATTTTTGCTCAGTGGTTTCCGCTTTGGCTGAAAAGTTTAGATGCATTTAGTTTGTTTTTAATGCTAGGAAGTATTGTCTCAACAATTTTTCTTGCGATTATCTTTTCTTTTAGAAAGTATAGAGAAAAAATCATTTCAGTGATGCATAAAGAAAATATTTTCATCATCATTACAGGAGTAACAGCTTTGTATTTGTGGTTTACTCACGGGCCAACTCCAAGGTTTGTTTTTGGCTATCTTACTTTTATTCTTGCAGCTCAATGTTGGATTTATAGTATGGTTTTTCCATCTATTAATAAAGTACTGATAAATCAGGGAAAACATCTTTTTTCGATGATAGCTTTGATTTTTTTCGTATCATGCATTTCATTTTTGCCAAAGAACTTTACAATCAATACATTTGCCACCGGTTTAATTTTACCCGGAAAGTATGTTGAAGTAAATATAAAACCGTTAAAATTGCACCAGGGATTTGTGAATGTTCCTGAAATTGGTTGTCAATGCTGGGATTCACCTTTGCCTTGTACATCTCAACTCGACACAACTTTGATGTGGCGGGGAACAAAAATGGAAGAAGGATTTAAAATTATTAATAAAAACTAATGTCGAAATTATTACAATCATTACATAATAAATACGTTTTCCAAAGGCGCATTCAGGTTCTTTCAAATGAAGTGGCTTCAGTTCTTGGAGATACAAAAACTGTTCTTGATATTGGCTGTGGTGATGGAACCATCAGTAAATTAAGTGCCGAGAAAAAAGGAAATGTTCATTTCAGTGGAATAGATGTAATGGCTCGCCCAACTTGCGCTATAGATTTTAAATTGTTTGACGGGTATACCATTCCACATCCTGATAATTCATTTGAAGCATGTATGTTTATAGATGTTTTACATCATCTTAATCATATCAAAGAAATTATCGCAGAAGCAAAACGTGTTGCTTCTAAATACATCATCATAAAAGATCATCTATATAAATCGCAATTCGATTACAGTACCTTAAAATTTATGGATTGGGTTGGTAACAAACCTCATAGTGTTGATGTGATTTATAATTTTAAAAAAGAAGAATATTGGAAACAACTTTTCGAAGAATTAGGATTAGAAATTGTGATTTTCAATAAACAGATTCCTCTTTATCCAATTCCATTCAACTCTCTTTTTGGAAGAGAACTTCATTTTGTTGCGCTATTAAAAGTTAAAAAATAATTAAGCATGTCATCTGAAACTATACTGATTATAGGTGCTAACGGTCAAATCGGACTGGAGCTCGCTGAAAACCTTAGAACGATTTACGGAGAAAACAATGTGGTTTCGGCTGATTTAAAAGACCTGAATAATCCACATGGAATATATGAACGCCTCGATGTTTTAGATAAAGAGCGTATGTATGCCATCATTAAAAAATATAATGTAACACAGGTATATTTACTTGCAGCTTTGCTTTCGGCAACAGCCGAGCAAAAACCTAAAGCAGCATGGAATCTAAACATGGAAGGTTTATTTAATGTGCTTGATGCCGCTAAAGAAGGAATCATCAAAAAAGTATATTGGCCAAGTTCAATTGCTGTTTTTGGTCCTACAACACCAAGAGTGAACACACCTCAATACACCGTAATGGAACCAAATACCATTTACGGAATTAGTAAACTTGCAGGTGAACGTTTTTGCGAATATTATTTTCAAAAATATAATGTTGATGTGCGCAGTATTCGCTACCCTGGTTTGATAGGATGGAAGAGTGCTCCCGGTGGAGGAACTACAGATTATGCAGTTCATATTTATCATGAAGCGCTAAAGAATAAAACTTACGAATGTTTTTTAAGTGAGCAAACTGCATTGCCAATGATGTATATGCACGATGCTTTAAAAGCTACTATTAGTTTAATGGATGCACCTGCAGAGAATGTTAAAATTAGAAGCAGTTATAATATTTCTGGAATGAGTTTTACGCCAAAACAAATTGCCGATGAAATTAAAAAACATATTCCTGAATTTACTATTTCATATAAACCTGATTTCAGACAAACAATTGCTGATAGTTGGCCTGCAAGCATCGATGATAGTTATGCAAATAAAGATTGGGGATGGAAACCTGATTTTGATTTAGCAAAAATGACCGATGATATGTTGATGAATTTAAAATAGATTTTATATACAGATAAAAAATCCGTAATTGAATTTCAGTTACGGATTTTTTTTGTTCAAAAACTAGAGTTAAATAATTTTTAAAAATGAATTTATGAAAAAAATCACATTGAAATTAGCACTAATGACGTTGGTTATTTTTACTTTAACTTCCTGTAGTCAAACAATCTTAAGCTTTGCAGTTTTGAGTCCGTATGCTACAAGTGGAGATATCGATAGATCAAAAGGTATAAAAACAGAAGGCAGAAGCACGAGCATGTTTATTCAAGGTATTTCGATTGACGAAGCTATGCATGATGCTTTAAAAAATGCAGGTGGTAGATATGATATGTTAATTGATGGCGTTGTAAGTTACGAACAGTATCCATTTGTATTAATGTATGTTGTTAAAGGAACTGCCATAAGTTCTAAAGATTTAAAAGCAACCTTAGGCGAAAAAGGATTTGAGACTTGGTGTAGTAATCATAAAATTTTGATTCCAAATAAATAAAATACTTCGAATACATTTTTTAAAGCTGCTAAATTTTAGCGGCTTTTTTTATGCATTTATAGTTTCAATAGTCTTAAATATAAAATTTACTGGCATATGTGTAGCCAAGACATAAACATCAATTTCCCGTGCTTGGTAAATAAAAAGATAACCACGAGGGGCACAAAGGTCAATGCATGACCTAAACAACAAAGACCATTCTGATAGCTATTGGGATTGTGCTCTTTGTGAAATCTTGGTGA
>CAIUEQ010000230.1 GCA_903898215.1 uncultured Bacteroidota bacterium
AATACATGGTTAGAATCGCATTTTGATTGGCAAATTAAAACAGCTTGGATTACGTTAGCTGGATTTGCAATTAGTGGTATTACATTTGAATTTGGTGTGGGTTTATATGTACTAATCTCAACGATCATCTATCTTGTATTTCGTATTGTAGTTGGCTGGAATACACTCAATAATTATAAAGCCATTGGTGAAGAAAACTGATTCACCATGATTATTTAAACTATTCAAGGCGACCCTCTGTCACTTTTCATCTAAAGGTTTGTTACCCGACCCTTTATTTGTTGAGTGATTTTTTTATCAGTTTGATTGGAATAATAAAAATTAAAATATAGCAAATATAGATGCTTAAAATGACTTATTTTTTATTTTTAGATTAGCATGTTTTATACATACTCATAAAATTAAGTTGAAAATACTGGAATTTAGAAACAAAAAAACGCTATATTATCTGATAAGTCGGCATTTATACGGTACAATCATAAAAAAATTCGATAAAATGAATATATTGATACTCAATTAGGCTTGATTGTTATTGAAATAGGCATTGGAGGTCGAGGAATGCGAGAATTTGAAGACACTATTGACGGCATCTCAATTATGAATAGTGTGGATGACATTATGGAAGCTTATCAATTAACGCAACGAAGATTATTTAAGGGAGTGCAGTAGCATGAGTGAAGAGCACGAGGCACATAAAAGTGGCCTGACGGTTTTAGTGGTTGACGAACCTGTGATTACGGATTTTTTGTGTAAAGCATTAATTTTTACTGGGCATACGCCTATTATTTATAATGATTCGAAAAAAGCACGTGACGAATTTCAAAAAAATCCCGAAGCCTTTGACGCCGTTATTTTGGATTCTCGTATATTTGTTCCTGAACTGATTAATGAGTTAGTTGAGCACTGGCAACTTCCTGTGTTGGTGTGGAGTCAATCTGTTAGGTTTGATAACGTTAATCCCAAAAATGAGCGTATCACTCTCTTAAAAAAATCTATTATCAATCATTTCAGTGATATTTTGTTATGGCTTGACCAAATTGAACCTCAAACTCCCCATCCAAAAGAAGTGAGTGAGTTATTTTACCTTATGTATATAAGTAAAAAAGTTGAACATTTTTTGGAAGATGATTTAATTCATATACTCAATTTTTCGCGAAAAAATAATAAAAAACAAGGTATTACCGGTGTTTTGATTTACAACAATGGACATTTTCTACAAATTTTAGAAGGAAGTAGAGAGAGTGTGAATACTGTTTTTCATGAGCATATTTTAAAAGATAAACGCCATGAAAATATAGTCACTCTTTCTCAAGGCCTCATGGCTAAACGTGATTTTGTGAATTGGGATATGGGGTTTTATGGCACCACCGGCCACCATAATTATGATTTATTAGCAAATACCAATCTTAATACACATCCCGCAGGCGATATTATTCAAAAACGCTTGAGTACAGTTCAGTCAATGATAAATCAATTCATGGGAAACTCATCAAACTCGCAAATCTAGTTTGACACCTCCTCTCTCACTATTTCATTGAAATACTAAGCGTTTTTTTTTACTAAAATTATATCAATGAGGCAAATCGTATCAATGTTGTTTGTTGTAAATTTTTCCACGCCATCTTAATGTCCTAGTTCAGATGATTTTCTTTGCTTTATTATCTCATTTTTATGCCTTTTTTACAGA
>CAIUEQ010000231.1 GCA_903898215.1 uncultured Bacteroidota bacterium
CGATGATAAATGCAACTGATGAGAACCTCGATTTTTATTTAAATAAACCATGTTATAAAACCGATCAATTAACTATTCGCAGCTTTAAAATGTATTGCGATGGTGCTTTGGGATCGCGAGGTGCATGTCTTTTAAATTCTTATTCCGATATGAAAGATCATGTTGGATTTCTTCTTACACCAAAAAACAAAATGGAAGAATATGTAAAGCGGATCTCAAAAAGTAATTATCAACTCAACACTCATTGCATTGGAGATTCGGCAAATCGAATTATTTTAAATCTTTATGCAAAATACCTGAAAGGTAAAAACGACAAACGCTGGAGAATAGAACACGCACAAGTGATGAATCAAAATGATTTCAGTTTTTATAACTCATATAATATTATTCCTTCGGTTCAACCAACACATGCTACAAGCGATATGTATTGGGCAAAAGATAGGCTTGGTAACGAACGTTTGAAATATGCTTATGCGTATAAAAATTTATTGCAAC
The DNA here is from genome assembly GCA_903898215.1 of uncultured Bacteroidota bacterium. Taxonomy (GTDB): domain Bacteria; phylum Bacteroidota; class Bacteroidia; order UKL13-3; family UKL13-3; genus CAIUEQ01. The sequence goes on from CAIUEQ010000231.1 coordinate 496, forward strand.
AAAACGGATGGCTACCTCTCGGAACTGATTTTCCTGTTGAAGATGTAAATCCTTTATTTACATTTTATTCGGCAGTTGCACGTAAAGATGATAAGGATTTTCCTCCTGAAGGTTTTCAAATGGAAAATGCCTTATCGCGAGAAGAAGCATTGAGGGGAATAACTATTTGGCCTGCAAAAGCAGCGTTCGAAGAAAATGAAAAAGGAAGTATCGCACACGGAAAATTTGCCGATTTTATTTTATTGGATGCTAATTTGATGAAAGACGATTTGATGAAAATCAGAAATACAAAAGTGATTGCTACTTATGTTAATGGAAAATCTGTTTACGCGCATTAAGCAACTTCTTGCAGATTGCAATTTTTTGAATTTTTCTTAAACTCAATTCTATCTTTCATTTCATTAAGTACTGTTACCAATTGAGTTTCAACCGTACCGTTTAATAAATAGTAAAGAGTAAATGGTTCATGAAAATGATCTGTTAACTGACCATTTGTGATCTCATCAACATGCATATCTAAATCCTGATAGCAGGGGTATTGATCTCTCTGGGTAAACACCTCAACTAACGATGATACATGCCAATTTCTACCGATGATTTCTTCAACCAATAGATTCATTTCTTCATTTGTGATTTTTTCAAATAGCTCCATAATGAGTAAATTATGATGCATAGGTATACTAGTTCAATATACACCCTAATGTTTTTCGTCAATCATTTTCTTGATTCTGAACATTGATTTAACAACACAATTAAGACTTTTATTTATTTGATATTTTAATCGAACACCATTTTGAAACTTTATGAATATGCTTAATTTTTAAAATGGAAATCATTAATCGTTAGATTTTTTGCAAATACATCTATACTAAACTATTATTACATTCGTATTACATAGACCTATGTTTGAATTATGAAAATAAATAAAAGGTACCTTATTATTTCAGTGATAATATTGATAGTGATTGCTGCTTACTCTTTTTTACATTCAAAAGTTAGCGGAGCAGCACTAACAACTATTGTTAAGAAAACAAATTTTGAAGTGATCGTTACCAATACAGGTGAACTTCGTGCTAAAAATTTTACTGAGATCACTGCTCCATCCGAACTCAGAAATATTAATATTTATCAGATCAAGATCACAAACCTTATTCCTGAAGGAACAATAGTAAAGGAAGGAGATTTTGTTGCCGAGTTGGATAAGACAGAGATCATGACAAAAATTAATGAAGAGCAATTGAATGTTAATAAAAAGCAATCTGAATTTACACAAACACAACTCGATACCACTCTTACCATGCGGGATGCCAGGGACGAATTACTTAATTTAAAATATGCAGTTGAAGAGAAGAAGTTAGTAAAAGATCAATCAATTTATGAACCACCTGCAGTTTTGAGACAAGCAGAAATCGATTATGAAAAAGCATTACGTAACCTCGAGCAAAAGCACGAAAATTATAAAACAAAACGCGAGCAATCGGTTACCAAAATGCAAATTGTTGGTTCCGATTTGGAGAAGGCGAAATCAAAATTGATGCAACTCACAAGTACAATGCAACAACTAACTGTGAAGGCCCCAAAAAGTGGAATGTTAATTTATTCAAAAGATTGGGATGGGAAAAAGAGAATTGTAGGAACATCAATAAATGTATGGGATCCAACTGTTGCAAATTTACCCGACCTTACAACGATGGAGTCGGTTACTTATGTGAATGAAGTAGATATTCAAAAAATTAAAATGGGGCAGAAAGTAAATATTGGTTTAGATGCTCAACCCGGGAAAAAATTACAAGGAATAGTAAAAAGTGTTGCAAGTATCGGTGAGCAAAAAGCCAACTCTGAAGCAAAAGTTTTCGAAGTGGTGATAGAAGTGCTCAGTAAAGATACCACATTACGACCTTCGATGACAACAGGCAACAATATTATTACATCCACGGTTGGCAGTGTAATTTCTGTTCCGATTGAGGCTATTCAGAATTCAGGTAATACAAGTTTTGTTTATAAGAAGCAGGGAATAAAAATTGTGAAGCAACAAATAAAAACAGGAGTGTTCAATGAAAATAGTGCAGTTATTTCTGAAGGATTAAATGAACAGGATGAAGTTTTTGTTTCGTTACCATCAGATACAAGCGGTGCTGAATTTATTTCACTTTCATCTGCTAAAAAATAAGCATGAATTTCCAGCGATTGATATTTAATTTTAAAAATGGATTGGAAGCTTTGCTCACCAATAAGATGCGTGCGTTTTTAACTTCGCTGGGAATTATCTTTGGCGTAGCTGCTGTTATTGCTATGCTTGCCATTGGAAACGGTGCCGAGAAAGAGATACTTGAACAAATGAAACAAGTGGGCTCTAATAATATTGTAATCAAAACTATCGTAAAAACTAAGGAAGAAATCAAACTTCAAAACGAAGATGGCTCACAGCAAAAAAAATACAGTGCAGGACTAACATTAAAAGATGCGGAGAATATTCAAAACAGCATTTCCAGTGTTGAAGATTTAAGTACTGAAATTGAAATGAAAACTTTATTTGTGCGTGAAGGGGTGAAACAAAATGGAAAACTTGTTGGCGTTTCAAATGCGTATTTCAAAATCCTTGATTTTAACTTAGAGCAGGGAAAGTTTTTTAGTGATTATCAATTAGAGCATGCTGATCAAATTTGTATCATAGGAAAAAAGGTAGCCGTAAAGTTTTTTAGCACAACTACAGCTATAGGAAAAGAAATAAAATGCGGCAATAATTGGTTACGTGTTGTAGGTGTTTTGCAAAGTAAAAATGTTAATGAATCGGCAGCCGAAAAATTATCGATACGCAATGCTGATATGGAAATTTATACCCCAATTAAAACGTATTTATTGCGATATCAAAATCGCGGACTTCCTACAATTGCCGGAATTAAAGCAGCTTCAAACCCGGGAAATGAAAGCGTAAAATCTATTGAGAATAATAACCAACTCGATCGCTTAGTTGTAAAAGTGAAGTCGAGCGAATTTGTACAACCTACCGTTGATGTTCTTCAGCGCATGCTCAAACGCAGACATAATAATGTTGATGATTATGAAATTATCGTTCCCGAATTATTATTGAAACAGGAACAACGCACAAAAAATTTATTCAATACCGTATTGGGAATTATAGCTTCCATCTCATTGCTTGTTGGTGGAATTGGAATTATGAATATCATGCTTGCTTCTGTACTCGAACGTGTAAAAGAAATTGGTTTACGGATGTCGATAGGTGCAAGTAAACGTGATATACTTTTACAATTTATCAGCGAAAGTGTAACCATCAGTTTAGGTGGTGGAATTGTTGGAATTTTATTGGGAGTTTTACTCAGTTATCTTATTCAAACATTTACTGATATTCAAACAATTATTTCAGGAGTTTCGGTTTTTGTTTCTTTCACCATTTCAATAAGTGTTGGTTTGGTTTTTGGAATTGTTCCCGCAAAACGTGCGTCAGAACAGGACCCGGCAGAATCGATGAGGACAGGTTAAAATTAAACAATGTGTTAAAAAAGATGAACAAAAAATTGAAAGTATCATGAATAAATTTAAAAGTATATTTCTTTTGATGAGCATTTTTATGTTGCGGATTTGTTTTGCGCAAAATGTCCCTGTCACGCTTACATTAAATGAAGCTGTTGAAATGGCAAAGCAAAAAGGATTGCAAGCACAGATCAATACCAATATTTATAATGCCGAGCAATTTCAATTTAAATCTCAATCGGTAAACAGGTTGCCACAATTTTCAATTAATGGAAATTTGCCGGGTATAAACAGAGCCTATAATTCCATTACTCAGCCAAATGGTACCATCCAATTTTTACAGCAAAATCAAGCATTTTCTACAGCAACTTTAAATCTCAATCAGCAACTAACTTCTACCGGAGGATCATTTTTTGTTTCATCAGGAATTAACCGTTTTGATTTGCTAAATACACAATATACTAATTGGCAAACTGCTCCTTTGCTTATAGGAGTTTCTCAACCATTGTTACGTTTTAATCAATTTAAATTTGATTGGAAGATCGCACAATTACGTAATCAGCAAAATACCAGAACCTATGCTGAAAGTATGGAAGATCTCTCTCTGCAGATAACACAAAAATTTTATGAAGTAGTGATTGCTCGAGCTGAATTGGAACAAGCTCAATTTAATATTAATGTAAATGATACTTTTTTAAGAGTTGCACGAGGCAGATATAATTTAGGTAAAATTGGTGAAGATGATTTGTTACAAACGGAGCTTCGTTTAATGAATGCACAAAATAGTTTTGATCAAGCAAAATTAAATTTTACAACAAGTGAAAATCAATTGAAAATTTTATTGGGAGTTGATAAAATTACTAATTTAAATTTGCTTACTGAAATTTCATTGCCACAGTTTGAACCCAATATCGACAAGGCAATGAGCGAAGCTAAAAAAAACAGAAGCGATGTGCTTAGCATACAAATTGATCAGCAACAAACTCAGGCAATGTTAAAAAAAGCAAGCCTCAACCGAATGCCAAATGCAGAGTTAACTGCCAGTTACGGACTCAATCAAACAGCTCCAATTTTATCGGATGCCTATAAATATCCGCTCGACCAGCAACGCGCAACTTTAGGGATAAATATTCCATTAATGAATTGGGGAAAGAATCGTTTCGATTATCGCAGTGCAAAATTTCAGATGGATGCAAAACAAGCGCAGCTCGATTTGTTAAAATTAAATTTGGAGCAAGATGTGATCAATCAGATCGGGCAATATTTGCAATTGCGAACACGCTTAACAATTTCTGCAAAGGCTGATACCATTGCGCAAAAAAGATATACCGTTGCTAAGAACAGATATTTTATTGGCAAAATAGATATCACAAATTTAAATATCGCACAAACAGAAAAAGATCAGGCAAGAAGTAATTATTACAGCACCATGCGCGATTTTTGGCTGGCATATTATCGCTTGCGCAGATTAACGTTATATGATTTTGAAAGAAACGAAGCGTTATTTAAAAATATGAATTAAAGTAATTGACAATTGGCAACAAGCAACAAGCAACTGGCAATAAGCAATTAGCAATAAGCAAAAAACAATAACATGTTTTATCTTTTTCATTGCGACCATTGCGTTAACCTTCGCGCTCTTTGCGGTTAAAAATTAAACGCTAAGCACGCTAAGAAATAATATCGCAAAGTTCGCAAGGGTGAATTTTTAATAGTAACTGATTACGTTTTTTTTTGAGTTCATTGCGACCATTGCGTTAACCTTCTCGCTCTTTTCGGTTAAAAATTAAACGCTAAGCAAGCAAAGAAATAA
>CAIUEQ010000232.1 GCA_903898215.1 uncultured Bacteroidota bacterium
CCATCTTCAATAAATTTTTGAAGCGCCTGATTGTATTCTTCATCCAATATTTGATCGAGCAAAGGTTTTACAGCTTTCACAATATGTGTTGCTTCAACAATGTCTTTTTCCTTTACGGCAGTAAGAGCAGCTTGCAGCAATTGCTGTTTGTTTAAACTCGAAAAATCCGGAATTTCTTCCACTTCTTCATCCAATTCTTTTTCATCCTCAATTGTTTCAATCACATCAGAAGTAGTTTCTGGAATTGAATTTTCAATTGTGCCAATTGCTGTTTCTGAAATAACTGAAGTAGTATCTTCAATTTTATTTTCAGAAATCATTTCAGGAATTTTTTCTTCATCAGTTGTAGAAGAAATTTCTGGGGTTAAACTATCATCATCGAGAGACGCTGTGTTTTCAATCACAGGCTCATCTGTAAGAATATTTTCGGCAGGATAAACATTCTTTGCAACATTCTCAGTTGCATCTGTGTTCAACTCATTGCTGTTATCAGCATGGTCGAGAGGTGTAGGGTTCATATTTTCACTCATAATTCTAAAAAAATCCACATAGGGGAGCCAAAGGTAAGAATAAAAAAAGTAAATTTGCCTTGTTTTTGTTGAATTTAAGACGCTGATAAAATGAGCATTAAGATTATTGAATGTCCGAGAGATGCGATGCAGGGATTGCACGAGTTTATTCCAACCGAAAAAAAGATCAGTTATATTAATTCATTGTTAAAAGTTGGATTTGATACAATTGATTTCGGAAGTTTTGTTTCACCAAAAGCAATTCCGCAATTACGTGATACCACAGAGGTTTTATCAAAACTTGATCTGTCGACTACAAAAAGTAAGTTGCTGGCTATCATTGCAAACAAACGCGGGGCACAAGATGCAAGCATGTTTGATGAGATCACTTATTTAGGATTTCCTTATTCTGTTTCACCAACATTTTTAAAATTAAATATCAGTTCAACCCGAGAAGAAGCTTATAAAACAATTGAGTATTTAAATAATTTATGTGCTTCAAAAAATAAGCAGCTCGTGGTTTATTTATCGATGGCATTTGGAAATCCATACGGAGATGAGAGTTCGCTTGAAGCCATTGATGAAGCTGTTGAAGAACTGAATCAACTTGGAATAAAAATTATCAGTATGGCAGATACAGTTGGTATTGGTGATGTGGCAACTATCGGAAATATTTTTGCAAACGTTGTTTCTACTTTTAAAGAAATTGAATTTGGATTGCATCTTCATACAACCGAATCAACGTATTATGAAAAAGTTGATGCAGCATATAAAAATGGATGCACACGTTTTGACTCGGTAATGTTGGGTTTGGGTGGTTGTCCGATGTCGGGAAAAGAATTGGTAGGAAATTTGAGCACCGAGCATTTGCTGAATTATTTCCATACAAATAATATAGAAGTGAACTTGAATGAGGATGAATATTTTAAATCTCTTTTAAAAGCACAGGAAACATTTTCGTTTATTCATCCTATTTCATAAACCATATTTTGTCAGTTCGAGCGGAGTCGAGAACTTGTTCTGATGAGCACAATGTTTCTAAAAACTATCTATCACTTCTCGACTCCGCTCGAAGAGACAAGCTCGATAGGAAATCATTAAAGGAATTATGAATATCTATTTTGCAACTATTAAAATAATCTGACATAAATTATACAGATATTTCATAAATAATTTATGTTATTCGCATTTGAATTTTTAATCATCACATTAACACATTATCAAATCATCAAATCAAAAATATATGCAATATCCTAAAAAAGTTACCATAGGCGACATCACAGTAAGAGACGGTTTTCAGCATGAAGAAAAATATATTCCTTTAGAAGCAAAGCTTTGGATGACTGAGCAGTTGGTGCTTGCAGGTTACAAACATATAGAAGTTACAAACCTTGGAAATCCTGTTGGGATGCCGCAGTTTAAAGATGCCGACCCATTGATGAAAGCGATAAGGAAAAGTAAAAAAATCGCTCATTTGATTAATGATGTTTCATTTACTGCTGTAACTATTCGTGAAAAAGCTGTTGAACGTGCCATCGAAAACAGGAAAGAAGGTTTTGGTCCGGATAGGATTTTATTTATGGTTTCAACAAGCGAATCTCATCATATAAAAAACTCGGGATTATCCTTAAAAGATTATTGGAAAATGTGCGAAAAGCATATCAAACTCGCTCATGATGCCGGAATAAAAGTTAACGGTACAGTGAGCACTATTTGGGGTTGTCCGATTGAAGGTCCAACCGATATGAAAAAAGCTGTTGAGTTTACAAAACGCTGGTTTGATATTGGTGCAAATGATGTAGAACATGCAGATCATGATGGCTCGGCTTCACCTGATCGTATTCATAAATATTTTTCGATGATCATGGATGAGTTTCAAAATCCAAATAAACATATTGTGCATTTACATACTACACGTGGCTGGGGACTAGCCAATGCATTAGCGGCTTTGCAAGCAGGCATGACAAATTTTGAAGCAACGATGGGTGGAATTGGTGGACAACCGGCAAACTTTGTAAGTGGTGTTCCAGTTAGCGGAACTGGAGATTATTATTATGCCGATTCGAGTTTGGTGGGTTTGGTTTCGATGGAAGATCTTGTTGTGATGATGGATGAAATGGGAATTGAAACGAATTTAGATATTGATAAAGTTTTGGAAATTGGTAAGATGACAGAGAGAATTGTTGGTAGAAGATTGCGTTCGGAAAGTATCAAAACAGGAAGAATTCCTAAATCATTAACCGGCCGAGGTTCTATTATTGAAGCACCAAGTCAGTCGGAGGTTAAGTAAATTCGTTATTGAGTTATTAGGTTATTGAGGATTCACGCATTCCTTTTCACTTTTTGAGCCACCTTTTGTTGGAAGGATTAATTTTCATCCTTCGCATACATCAGCGGTATTCTCCAATTTAAAAATTTTGCACCAACGCGAATTAGAACAATTACTGTTCCCGCAATGATGCTTGAAATATTATGATCGTTGGAAATTTTTGCTGAAATAAAATAAACTATTCCTCCGGCAATACTTGCTGAAGCATAAATATCTTTTCTAAAAACATACGGAATTTCATTTAATAAAACATCGCGCAAAATTCCTCCGAAGCAACCGGTAATGGTTCCCAAAGCCACGCATATCATAGGATGCAAATGAAACTGTAAACCTTTAGTTATTGCTACCATCGTAAAAACGGCAAGTCCAACTGTATCCATCCAAAAAATAATATTCCTGATTTTGCCGGCATGAGGATGTACAAAAAAGGAGAGAAGATACGTAACAAAAATGGTAGTGATCAGATTGATATCGAGCAACCAGCCAACAGGTAAGTTTCCTATCAGCATATCGCGAATAGTTCCGCCACCAATAGCAGTTACAAAAGTGATGATAAGCACACCAAATACATCCAATCTTTTTTGCATTGCCGAAACAGCACCTGAAAATGCAAATGATATTACCCCTAACAATTCAACGATTGTAATTAACTTCATGGTAGGTCAAAAATAGAAAAAGTTGGCAGATTCTATATTCAATTTTGAAATTTAAACGCAGAGTCGCGGAGAGGGCAAAGAACACAATGGGAAAAATTGAGAGATTATTTTAATTTATTTTTCGAAAAAATTGAGGATATGCTCAATGGTATTAAGATAGGATTTTACAATCTCCAAAGGAGCATCCTGTTTGTAGCATAAAGCACAAATGATAATTTAACTCCGTTAGGAGTGACCCATAATTAATTCAGACGGCACCTACGGAGCCGAGGTCGTTTTTTGTTTTTATTTTCTACAAACATGTTGCCACTAAGTGGCAAAACTTTTACTTAAATATCAATGCGGTAAAAAAAACTAAACGCAAGGACGCTAAGAAAAATAAAACGCAATGGAAAAAGTTGATTGTTTAATAATTCTTTATAAGTTTAAACGCAGAGGCGCAGAGAACGCAGAGATTTTTTTAAAAGTCTTCTTTAAATTCTTCATCCACATAAAAATCTTTGATAGAGCCAAAACCTATCACATCTTTTAAAATTTGTTCATCGCCCATTTCGGCTGCTTTCATCACTTTATCTTTTCCGAATTTATTTTTTATATCATACACAACCTTGCGAAGATTATTGGTTTTGATAGTATCTTCAAACAAATTTAAATTTAGTAACTCAGAAGAAATAAAATCTGAAACATTCATACCAACAGAAACAAGTTGCTGGTTAATGATAGTTTCGCAATGATGAGTTTGCTCAAATTTTTTCATGCGAAGTTTCATCAAATTAAGTAATTCCATTCCATCTTGAATTGGTTTTTCGGAGTGAATTTTATCGCTCCACGAACTTCCATTTTCATATCTTAAAGAAACAGAAAATTCTCGGCAATACACTTCCTGTTTTACCATACGCTGCTCGAGTTTCATAGCTAAACTTGTAAATAGTTGAAGCAATGTATCTATTGATTTTCGTTGCTCTTTAGATAACTGCCGCATGGCTTGCATGCTTTTATATTCGAGGCTGCTTAATTGATCCACTTCTTTAAAGTTTAACCGATAATGCCAATACAAACCAATGATGCTTTTAAGTGCCAATTTCAATTTTTCGGGAGGAGTATATCTCAATTGTAACGGAGTGTTGATTCCTGCATTCATTAATCTCTTTGCATTTCCTGAAGCAATTCCCGGAAGGTCGGTAAGAGTGAGTTTTTTTAAAATATCATCAATATTTTCAGGAGTAATTCTGACCAAGCCATTTGGCTTTTGAATTTCAGTTGCAAGTTTTGCGAGAAAAGCATTTGGTGCAATTCCAATGGAACATTGTAAAAAATCTCCCACTTCTTTTTTAATATCTGCTTTAATTTTTTTTGCTAATTCAAGAGGATCTTTATACAATAACTTATAGGAAGAAATATCCATGATTGCTTCATCAATACTTTTTGGAATCACATCTTCCGAATATTTTTTCAGCACCTTCATGATCTTGATATGAAACTCACGATAACGTTGTGGATTTGTTTCAAGTGGAACAAGATCCGGACAAACTTTCATTGCTTCATCCAAGCGCATAAAACTTTTTAGTCCGCGTTTTTTTGCTTCAATAGATAAGGCAATAATAGCTCCGTACTTTCCCGTGTAAACACAAACTGCCACAGGTCTTCCACGCAAGTGATAATTCACCTGTTGCTCGCAGCTTGCAAAGAAACTGTTCATGTCAATAAACAGAACGAGGTGTTCGTGTGTGAGAGAATTATTGTTCATTTATAGCGTTGAAAAAATTACTATTCAACGATAGGATAAAGATAAATAAATGAATGCGATGTTGATAAAAATATATGATATCTTTTTATGAAATAGATCAATTAGAAAGATTTTATTATTTTTTGTTATATCCTTTTTCTTCAAAAGGTTTCAACTCTTCAATATACATTTCAGCAAGTTGTTTGGCTTCTTTGTTATAATCTTTTTCTTCTGTTTCGTTTTGAGTGATTTCTGCAAGTGTTTCAAAAACAAATTTTTCTTCTCCAAATTCTATCCATTCGTTTTGTAACAAATTATTTGGATGTGAACCGAAGTTTAATTGCAAGCGATGTCTGTTAAAAATTGCATCAATATTAACGCTGCTATCAATATAAATTTTATTGTTTATGGTATTTCGTATTTGAAAAACTCCAATTTTAAACTTCTTAAATTTGTATTCTTCTTTTAAATCTTTTTTTGATTTCATGATGATGAAGTAAAGTGAAATAAAATTAATTTGAGAGTTTAAAACTATGAACTGTAATATCAATCATCACCGGTTTTTTTAAAATCTTATTCATGATTTTTGGTGATACTATTCTTCTTGAAGGATATTTTATTCCGTTCTCTTCTTTATGCTCGGTTACAACATTGGCAACATGCGCCCAACTCCCAAAGACATCAACAGTGTAATTATGCTGAAGTAATTTTCCGGTTAACATATCAATTTTAAATTCCTGAAACTTACTATGCGTTGGCAATGAATCGGGAAATATGGCTTCCAAAAATCCCGGTTCTTTTTCATTCCAAACAATTTTTTCATTCATTAATAAATTGGGAAATGTAAAATAATTCCAGAAAGCATAATTGGCAAAGTATGTCATGTCCATATCATCCCAATAAAAAAACCTTCTGCCATTTGGAAAATATTTTCGTACATCTTCTCTGCGTGCTATAATTTTTCCGTTTTCATCTTCTAACCAAACATCGTTTCCATCCAAAACTCCTGTGATATTTTTATTTTTTCCTATTGGTGTAAGTTTTACAAAAGGTTTGTCAACTTCCATTACAATTTTTGCGTGTTCAAAAATCGGTCTTCGTTTTAAAGTAAATGCCAAACCTGTTGTACTTACATAGACTTCAAGCATTTTAGAATTTTGCCAAAGCTCTTTTCCTCCATAAAATTCTAATGCTTTTTCTGCTGTTTCACTTAACATATTTATGAAAGTTTCTTAATAATAAAAGTTGCCACAAACGATTCGAGCAAACTGAGAGGAACAGCTAAATATAAAATTCTGAATGGTAAAACATTCAGATTACCGATTACTAGCCACATCAATACAAATCCAATAAACCATGAGAATAAAGTTGTTTCAACCATGCTGAACTTTTTCGCAAAAATAAAAATGGCAATAGCAAAACACAACGACCATAAACCCCAAACTGCACCATTTATTGGTTCGGAAGGAAATGTTAAACCCAGGTTTTTGTAATGATTTACCCAAATATCATTTACTAAAATTTGGTTTCTTACAAATTCAGAAATACTTATCCAAATTGTTGTTACTAAAATTGGTAAGATTGTTTTTTTCATTTAGACAATTTTTAGTAAAAGTAAAAATTGTTAAGAGAATAGCAAATGCTAAAGTTGTAAATCGAAATCAGCTACGTGACACCCACCTAAATCCCTGCCTGCCAAACAGAGCTATGAGCAGCAGGCAGGCTCCCTTGTTAGGGAGGACTTTGAAATTGTGGTAACAATGAAACTTTTAATGAAATGAATTCCCTTCCTAGCAAGCCTGCCTGCCACTCAAGGCTTAGCTTCGGTAGGCAGGGAAGGGTTAGGGTAGGTGTCATTCCAAATGCTTTTGATACTCCTACAAACTCAATATATCTTTACAACACCTAAATCCCTGCCTGCCAAACAGAGCTATGAGCGGCAGGCAGGCTCAATTGTTAGGGAGGACTTTGCTTTTGTACTAACATAAATAGACTCCCTTCCTAATAAGCCTGCCTGCCTACTCAAGGCTTAGCTTCGGTAGGCAGGGAAGGGTTAGGGAAGGTGTCATTCCAAATGATTCTCTAACCCCAACCCCAAACTAAAAACAACTAAATCAAAATCAAATTCCGTTTGTTTACATTTGCAGGCTTGTTTTTCTAACCCAAACAAAACAATAATGAACGAAACCGTATTTCAAAACGAACACCTTATATATGGAAACCTCGGCCACATGGCTTTGGTATTGGCATTTGGAACTGCTATCATTTCAACTTTCGCCTATTTTTTTGCTGCCAAAAACAATAGTGAACCTTCATGGAAAAAGTTAGCAGACTTGGCATTTTATGTTCATACTTTTTGTGTGCTCGCAATTGTTGGGATTCTTTTTACCATCATTCACAGTCATCTGTTTGAGTATAGTTACGCGTGGCATCACTCATCCCGAGATCTCCCGGTTGAGTATATGATCTCTTGTTTTTGGGAAGGTCAGGAAGGCAGTTTTTTACTTTGGATATTCTGGCAAATGGTGATCGGGAATATTATACTTCGTACTTCAGGTAAGTGGACAAGCCCGGTAATGAGCATCGTGATGCTTTCACAAATTGCGCTTACATCCATGCTTTTAGGAATAAAAATATTTGAATATAAACTTGGAAGCAGTCCTTTTGAATTATTGCGCAATGCCATGGGCGAAGCACCAATATTTAAAAGAGCAGATTATCTTACCAAAATTACAGACGGAAACGGACTTAATCCGTTGCTTCAAAATTATTGGATGGTGATACATCCTCCAACATTGTTTTTTGGTTTTGCCACCACCATAGTTCCATTTGCTTATGCAATTGCAGCACTTTGGAAACGTGATTATACCGGATGGGTAAAACCTGCACTGCCATGGGCTTTGGTAAGTGCCATGGTTTTGGGTACAGGAATTATTATGGGTGGTTTTTGGGCTTATGAAAGTTTAAGTTTTGGTGGATATTGGGGATGGGATCCTGTTGAAAATGCTTCACTTATTCCTTGGTTAATTTTAATTGCCGGATTGCATGTGATGATCATTTATAAAAGTACGGGTAATTCTCTTTCTGTTTCAATGATACTTGTTGTTACAACTTTTTTGTTGGTATTGTATGCTACATTTTTAACCCGAAGCGGAATTTTAGGAAACTCGTCAGTGCATGCGTTTACTGACCTTGGCATGAGTGGGCAACTTTTAGTTTTTCTATTCATCTTCATTATTCTTGCAACAATTTTATTTATATCACGATGGAAAGAAATTCCGAAATCGGAAAAAGACGAGCATGTTTTTACGCGTGAGTTTTGGATGTTTATAGGAAGTTTGGTTTTGGTAATTTCATCTTTTCAAATTGTTCTTACCACATCTATTCCTGTTATCAATAAAATACTTGGAACTAATTTAGCACCACCTGCGGATGTTATTTCGCATTACAATAAATGGCAAATGCCAATGGCAATAGTTATCGCTATTTTAACTGCTGTTGCACATTTGATGAAATTTAAAAAGAATTCAAATGACGTACTTAAGAAAATGTTGCTTTATGCTGCAATTTCTTTGGCTGTTTCTGTAGGATTATATTTTGCTTTTGAATTAAATAATTGGTTTTATATCGGTTTACTTTTTGCCGCCATTTTTTCTATCATCACAAATTCGGCATTGCTTATTCCTAAATTAAGTACCATTAAAAAAGGTGGTGCATCAGTTGCTCATATTGGTTTTGGAATTTTGTTGGTAGGAGTTTTAATTTCTTCGGCAAATAAAAAAGTCATTTCCATTAATCGTACCGGTGAGCAAATGTTTAGAGGCAATGATGAAAAAACGCAAAAAGAAAATTTTGAGAATTTATTTTTGGAGAGAGGGAAACCTCATCGTATGGGCGATTATGTGATCACCTATGTTGGCGATTCGATCAATTGGGTGAATCATTATTATAGGGTTCATTATAAGAAGTTAGACAGTCAAACTGATTCTTTGTTGTATGAATTTGACTTGTATCCTAACGGTCAGATAAATCCTAAAATGGGGTTAGTTGCAAATCCTGATACCAAACATTATTTATCTCATGATGTGTTCACTTTTGTAAGTTCGGTGCCAAATGAAAGTGGAGAAATTAAATTTATCAATGAACAAAAACATGAAGTGAAAGTTGGAGATACGATCATTACAAATAATGCGATCGTGATTGTAACCGGTATCAATACAAATGTTAAAGACGGACCTTTAGATGCAAAAAATCTGGAAGTATTACTTGGTGCCGAATTAAAAGTAATCACCCTCAATAAAGTTTTTTCTGCAATGCCAATGTATGGTGTTAAAAATAATCAGGTAGCACAATTTGAATCGGTAGTTGAAGAAGCAAACTTGCGTTTTAAATTTACTGCTGTAGATCCTGTAACTAAAAAGTTTACAATTGAAACTGCAGAGAAAGATACCTCAGGAGATTTTATTATCATGAAAGCAATTGTTTTTCCATGGATAAATTTAGTTTGGGCAGGAACAATTATCATGGTCATCGGATTTTTATTATCGATCTGGAAAAGATTAGATCAGATATTAAATGAAAAAGTAAAAGTGTAAAAGTTGCCACAGATTACACAGATTGTTTTTTTTTATTTGAGAGAAAAAAAATCTATGGCAAATAAATTTTTAATCTGTGAAATCTGTGGCTAATAAGAAATGTAGTTGGAAAAAGATGCTACAGGTTGCTCGGATTATTTATATTAGAAAAATTATTTATAAAAACAATCAGCGATAATTAGTGAAATCAGCGGCTACAATTGTAATCATAGGTTCGGGAAACATTGCTACATGTTTTGGTAAAGCATTTTATGATGCGGGATATCCTATTCAGGCTGTCTATAGTCAGCATATTGAACATGCGACAACCTTGGCTGCTCAATTAAAAACGCAAGCGTTTTCATCTTTAACATTAATTCCAACAGATGCTGATTTTTATTTTTTGGCATTAAAAGATTCTGTCATAAAAGAAGTGAGCGAGCAATTAAATGTAAATGGAATTATTATTCATTTCTCCGGAAATACATCACTTGATATTTTAAATAACCACAAAAAAATTGGTGTGATGTGGCCTTTGCAAACTATCACAAAAAATTATCAGCCTGAAATAAAAAATATTCCTTTATGTGTTGAAGGGAATAATGAAAGCACTACAAATTCAATTTTAGAATTTGCAAAATCAATTTCCAATAAAGTTGTTGAGATGAATTCAACTCAACGAAAATTTGCACATTTAGCAGCAGTCATGGCAAATAATTTTAGCAACCATTTGTTTGAAATTTCAGCACAAATTTTAAAAGAGCACAATTTAGATTTTGATTTATTGCGCCCGCTAATTTTTGAAACAGCACGAAAAGTTCAACATGAAAATCCTGCTGAAATGCAAACAGGACCGGCAATTAGAGAAGATTTAAAAACAGTAAATGAACAGTTGGAAATGTTAAACGAATATCCCGAATATAAAAATATTTATGAGGTGCTTTCTAAAAGTATCATCAATCAGTATCAATTAAAAAGTAAAAAGTAAAAAGTAGAAAGTGAAAAGTAAAAATTAAAAATTAAAAAGTAGAAATTTAAAAGTGAAAATATGTTTCTTGAAAAATTAAAAGATATAAAATGTTTTGTGTTTGATGTTGATGGTGTGCTTACAGATGGAAAAGTTTTGGCATTGGAAAGTGGCGAACAAGCACGAAATTTTTTAGTGAAAGATGGTTATGGAATTGAACGCGCTTTATTGGCTGGATATATTGTTGCAGTTATTTCAGGAGGAAAACAAATTGGAGTTCAAAAGCGATTAGAGTTTTTAAAAATAAAGCATATTCATCTTGGCGTAAATAATAAAATCGAAGTGTTCGACAAATTGTGTAACGACAATAAAATTAATCGTAATGAAGTTTTATATGTTGGAGATGATCTGCCGGATTATGATGTGATGAAATTGGTTGGTATACCTTGTTGTCCGTTTGATGCAACGCAAGAGATTAAAGATATTGCTTTGTATGTTTCAGATAAAAAAGGTGGTGAAGGATGTGTACGTGATGTGATTGAAAAGGTGATGAAAGTGCAAGGAACTTGGAGGAAATTTGAGAATGAAAATATCAATAATTAAAAAGGAAAAAGGAGAAATTAAAAAGTGAAAATCTTTGCGTCTTTGCGTCTTTGCGGTTTAATAATTTTGTCGTTGCTTTTTATCGAAGCGCACGCAACCCGCATTCTTATTCCTATGGACGAGAGTCAGAAAAATCATTTGAAAGCTTATGGAATTGCCTATTGGGAATTGAAACGTGACTTGGATGTTGATTGGCTACTTAATTATCGTGATGGAAGTTTTATGATGATGCACAGTGCCGAAACTGAAAGAGAGTGTAAAGTTAGAGGTGTGAGTTTTGAAATAATAAGTGAAAGTCAGGTTACAAATATTTTGACTGAAATTGCAAAGCCTGATGTAAATATGGAGTTGGTAAAACTTCATAAAGCTCCAAAAATTGCGGTGTATTCTCCTAAATCAAAAGAGCCATGGGACGATGCGGTAACGATGGTTTTAGCTTATGCCGAAATTCCTTATGATGTTGTTTTTGATGATGAATTATTAGATGGGAAGTTGCCATTATATGATTGGCTTCATTTGCATCACGAAGATTTTACTGGTCAATATGGAAAGTTTTATGGTGCGTATGCACAAGCAGCTTGGTATCAAAGAGACGTTAAGGAAGCCGAAGCCATGGCCACAAAACATGGTTATAAAAAAGTAAGTCAGTTGAAATTGGCGATTGCAAAAAAGATTCGTGATTTTACTTTTGGCGGAGGATATTTATTTGCGATGTGCTCGGCAACCGACTCGTATGATATTGCATTGGCTGCGGATGGTA
>CAIUEQ010000233.1 GCA_903898215.1 uncultured Bacteroidota bacterium
CAGATTACACAGATTTTTTCTTTTTTGATTTGGAGAATGGAAACATGAAAGAATTTCTCATAAAGGTTCGCTGGAAACTATTTGCGTAACTCAGCGTTTTTAATCTGCGTTAATCTGCGAGAAAAAAAGAAGCTTTCCATACTCTTTATTTTATAGAAATGGAATATATAATCTGCCACAGATTACACAGATTTTTTCTTTTTTGATTTGGAGAATGGAAACATGAAAGAATTTCTCATAAAGGCTCGCTGGAAACTATTTGCGTAACTCAGCGTTTTTAATTTGCGTTAATCTGCGAGAAAAAAATTGCCACAGTTTGCGTAAATTTTTACTTTTACAAAAAATACTCAAACAATGAAAACCAAAGATATCCATCACACAAAAATTTTTCATACCGATCCGGATGATTTGTATAAATGCATCATGGATTCTCGTATTCACAGTTCGTTTACCGGTGGTGAAGCTATTATTGAAGACAAAGAAGGTGCTGAGTTTACAGCTTTTGATGGCTATATATCAGGTAAGAATATCATTCTTGAAAGAGGCAAAAAAATTGTTCAAACTTGGAGAGCGGAAGAAGAAGGCTGGCCCGAAGATCATTTTTCGGAAGCAACTTTTATTTTTGAAAAAGTGAAGGAAGGAACAAAATTAGAATTCTTTCATACCGGAATTCCCGAACATAAAGCAGAAGATATTTCAAAAGGCTGGAATGATTTTTATTGGGAACCTCTGAAAGATTTTTTGAACAGATAAATTTCTTTTTCATTCGCAAAAACATTCGGCTTACTTTTGCGTTTCAAAATATGCCTCTGGCTCTTAACTATTAGCCTTTAGCAAAAAGCTTAAAGCAAGAGGCTAGAAGCTAACAGCCAAAAAATAATGTCAGATACACAAACATCAAAAAATATAAAAACAGAAGCAGCATCAGAAGAAGAATTCATTGAAGTTCTTGGTGCACGCGAACACAATCTTAAAAATATTGATGTAAAAATCCCTAGAAATAAATTGGTTACCATCACCGGATTAAGTGGAAGTGGAAAATCATCATTGGCATTCGATACTATATTTGCAGAAGGACAACGCAGGTATATGGAAAGTTTTTCTGCCTATGCCCGTCAGTTTATCGGCAACATGGAAAGACCTGATGTAGACAAGATCAACGGACTTTCTCCTGTTATTGCCATCGAGCAAAAAACGGTAAATAAAAATCCGCGATCTACTGTTGGAACCATCACCGAGATTTACGATTTTATGCGTTTGCTTTTTGCGCGTGCAGCTGATGCCTTTAGTTATGTGAACGGAGAAAAAATGGTGAAGATGACCGAAGAGCAAATCATCACAACCATTATCACCCAATTCGAAAATAAAAAGATTTCTATACTTGCACCTATTGTTAAAGGTCGCAAAGGACATTACCGTGAGTTGTTTGAACAAATAAGAAAACAAGGTTATACGAAAGTTCGACTTGATGGAATTGTGCAGGATATCGTTCCAAAAATGCAAGCCGACAGGTATAAAATTCATGATATTGAAGTATTGATCGATCGCATTGAACCAAAACAAGATGCTCGTTTCCGTATTTCAGAAAGCGTGAAGAGTGCAATGAAAATGGGCAAAGGAACATTGGTGCTTATTGAAAATGATTCGGATAAAGCATTTCATTTTAGTAAATTTTTGATGGATCCAAAATCAGGAATTAGCTATGATGAACCTCAGCCAAATACTTTTTCATTTAACTCTCCATATGGTGCATGTACAGTTTGCGATGGACTTGGTATTAAAAGTATCATCGATGAAAATGCAATTATTCCTGATAGAAAATTAAGTATCAACAAAGGTGCATTTGCACCATTAGGAGAAATTAGAGAGAACTGGACTTTTACTCAATTACGTGAACTTTCAAAAAAGCATAAATTCAGTTTTGCTGATCCTGTTGAAAAAATTTCTTCGGATGCATTAAGTGTAATTTTATATGGAAGTGATGAACAACTTGTGATTCCTCAGCAATATAATTCAGGCTATGTTCAAAATTTTACCACACGTTGGGAAGGGTTGATTCCAATGATTACTCGTCATTATCACGAAAGAAGTTATGATGCAATTTATCGTTGGGCAGAAGAGTTTATGCAAGTTCAACCTTGTCCGGAATGTAACGGTGCACGATTAAAAAAAGAATCATTAAATTATAAAATTGGGGGCAAAAATATTTCTGATATTGCTGCTTTAGAAATTACTGCACTCGGAAAATGGTTTGACGAAATTGAAAATCATTTAGATGATAAACAACTTATCATCGCTACCGAAATTTTGAAAGAAATTCGCAGCCGCATTAAATTTTTACTCGGTGTAGGAATTGATTATCTCACTTTAAATTCTCCTTCAAAAACATTAAGTGGCGGTGAAGCACAACGCATTCGTTTGGCAACACAAATTGGTTCGCAGCTTGTTGGTGTATTATATATTTTAGATGAACCAAGTATTGGTTTGCATCAGCGCGACAACAATCGTTTGATCGATTCATTAAAAGAATTACGTGACGTTGGAAATAGTGTAATTGTGGTTGAACACGATAAAGAAATGATGGCCGAAAGTGATTATATTTTAGATATGGGTTACGGAGCAGGTATTCATGGCGGACATATTTCGGCACAGGGAACTTTAGAGGATATTTTAAAATCAGATTCCATCACGGCACAATATTTAAATGGAAAAAAAGAAATTGAAATTCCTAAAACCAGAAGAAAAGGAAACGGGAAAAAATTAGTGTTAAAAGGTGCAACAGGAAATAATTTAAAAGATGTTTCGGTAGAATTTGCTCTCGGAAAA
>CAIUEQ010000234.1 GCA_903898215.1 uncultured Bacteroidota bacterium
CCAAAGGCAGCTCCTATCGAAGAACAAATTCCTGCGATCTCATCTTCAGCTTGAAAAGTTCTAACATTAAAGTTTTTATATTTTGACAGATCGTGTAAAATATCAGTTGCCGGAGTAATAGGATAAGTACCATAAAATAATGGAAGCTTTGCTTTTACAGATGCTGCTACCAATCCCATTGCTGCTGCTTCATTTCCCATCACACCACGATATACACCCGGTTCCATTTTAGCCGGAGCTACAATATATCTATTTGCAAAAATTTCGGTAGTGTCACCATAATTCCAACCAGCCTGCAGAACTTTAGTATTCGCATCTGCAACAACTTGATTTTTCTTGAATTTACTTTTTATAAACTCGATTGTTTTCTCAACTGGTCTGTGATACATATAATATAACAAACCAAGCACAAACATATTTTTACAGCGATCGATTTCTTTTACACCAAGTCCACTATCAGCTAATGCTGCGCGAGTAATTTTTGTAACGTCAACAAGTTTCACATCATAACCAGCAAGCGAACCATCTTCTAATGGATTTTGCCCATCAGGAACATTTGCTAAACGTAAATTCTTGGCATCAAAACCAGCAGTATTCACGATTATCACTCCACCTTTTTTCAGGTTCTTGATATTAACTTTTAGCGCTGCAACATTCATCACAACCAATACATCACTTTCATCCCCGGGAGTATTAATTTTTTTACTGCCGAAATGAATTTGAAATGCCGAAACACCTGCAAGTGTTCCCAATGGTGCGCGAATTTCTGCCGGAAAATCCGGAAAAGTTGCCAAGTCGTTTCCAAATAACGCTGTTGCGTTTGTAAATTGTGTTCCGGTAAGTTGCATCCCATCACCCGAATCACCTGCAAAACGGATTACTACCGATTCAATGTTTGTGTCTACTGTACTCATTTATCTTTTTTTAACGCGGCAAATTTATCTTTTTGCCAATTAATACATTGAAAATTTTTTCTATTAAAAAATCATCGCTTTTGAAATCCTGTTTACTTGATTAGTTTCGCATCAAATCATCTATTTATGTCGATACGAATTTTTGTAACAGGAGGAACTTTTGATAAAGAATATAACGAACTTAATGGACAATTGTTTTTTAAAGACACGCATATTCAGGAAATTTTGAAACTTGGCAGAAGTCGTGTTGATACCACCATCCGCACACTTATGTTAGTCGACAGTTTGGAAATGACTGACACAGATAGAAATATTATTGTAGAAAGTTGCAAAGGTGCCGAAGAAAATAAAATTGTTATTACCCATGGTACTGATACTTTAACAACCACCGCAAAAGTTTTAGCTGAAAATATAAAAGATAAAACAATCGTTATCACCGGTGCGATGATTCCTTATAAATTTGGAAGTTCTGACGGGCTGTTTAATTTAGGAAGCGCTTTGGCTTTTGCACAAACGTTACCAACAGGTGTTTACATTGCAATGAATGGAAAATGTTTCCCTTGGGATAATTGTAAAAAGAACAGACAGACAGGTTTTTTTGAAGAAGTAAATTGATTTGATAATTTGATGATGGTTGATTTGATAATAAAAAAAATTAATCATTGCTAACGGCTAAAAAAATGAAAACAGCATTAATAACTGGAATTACTGGACAAGACGGAGCATACCTTGCTGAGTTTTTACTCAACAAAGGATACATGGTTCACGGCATAAAACGAAGAAGTTCTTTGTTCAATACCGACAGGATCGATCATTTGTATCAAGACCGTCATGAGAAAAATTTGAAACTTAAATTGCATTATGGCGATCTTACTGATTCAACCAATTTAATTCGTATTGTTCAGGAAACTCAACCCGATGAGATTTATAATTTAGCTGCAATGAGTCACGTGCATGTGAGTTTTGAAACTCCTGAATATACAGCCAATGCAGATGGTATAGGAACACTTAGAATTTTAGAAGCCATCCGCATTTGTGGGTTGACAGAAAAAACAAAATTTTATCAAGCTTCAACTTCCGAATTGTATGGATTGGTTCAAGCAGTTCCACAATCTGAAACTACTCCGTTTTATCCACGCTCACCATATGCTGTTGCAAAATTATATGCTTATTGGATTACAGTAAATTATCGTGAGGCTTATAATATGTATGCATGTAATGGAATTTTATTTAACCACGAATCACCAATCAGAGGAGAAACTTTTGTAACAAGAAAAATTACACGTGCCGCTTCAAAAATTGTGTTGGGAATGCAGGATAAATTATTTCTTGGCAATTTAAATTCACAACGCGATTGGGGTCATGCGAAAGATTATGTTGAAGCCATGTGGTTAATGTTGCAACAAAATATTGCCGAAGATTTTGTGATTGCTACAGGAACAACAACATATGTGCGTGATTTTGTGAAAATGGCTTTTGCTGATGTTGGAATTCAACTTGCTTTTAAAGGTGAGAACGAAAAAGAAATTGGATATATCGAAAGCATTGATATTGCACGACTGGATGAATTAAAAATTAACGATTGCAAATTAAATGTCGGGCAAGAAGTTGTTGCTGTTGATGCAAGTTATTTCCGCCCAACAGAAGTTGACTTGTTAATTGGTGATGCTAAAAAGGCAGAAGAGAAATTAGGATGGAAAGCAAAATATTCGTTGCAGGAATTAGTGAACGATATGATGAAAGGCGATTTAAAAACAATGAAAAAAGAAAAGTTTTTGAAAGATGCCGGTTTCAAAACATTGAATTATTTTGAATAACAATATAGCCACTGATTATACAGATTACACAGATTTTTTTTTATAATTTTAATCTATGGAATCAGCGAAATCTGTGGCAAAATAAAAATATATGCAATCGAATTCAAAAATATATATCGCAGGACATAGAGGAATGGTGGGTTCTGCCATGCATCGTAAATTAATTAAAGAAGGTTTCACAAATATTGTGGTGCGCGCTTCTGCCGAATTGGATTTAACAAATCAACAAGCCGTTGCTGATTTTTTTGCAAGCGAAAAACCTGAGTATGTTTTTTTAGCAGCTGCAAAAGTTGGTGGCATCGTTGCAAATAATACCTACCGTGCCGATTTTATTTATCAGAATCTGATGATAGAATCAAACATCATTCACCAATGTTATTTAAATGAAGTGAAGAAAATGATGTTCTTTGGTTCATCGTGTATCTACCCAAAATTAGCTCCTCAACCGTTAAAAGAAGAATCATTATTAACGGGTTTATTGGAACCGACAAACGAGCCTTATGCTATCGCAAAAATTGCCGGAATAAAATTATGCGAAAGTTATCACGACCAATATGACTGTAATTTTATTTCAGTGATGCCTACTAATTTATATGGCTATGGCGATAATTACCATCCTCAGCATTCGCATGTTTTACCTGCTTTAATTAGAAGAATTCATGAAGCAAAAGAAAGCAATGCTGCAACTATTGAAGTGTGGGGAACAGGAACTCCTTTGCGTGAATTTTTGTTTGTAGATGATTTGGCTGATGCTTGTTTTTTATTGATGCAAACTTATAATGAAAAACAATTTGTGAATGTTGGTTGCGGTGAAGATCTTTCGATAAAAGAATTAGTTGAGTTGATAAAAAATATTGTTGGCTTTGACGGTGAAATTAAATTTGATTCCTCAAAACCTGATGGAACTCCACGAAAGTTGATGGACGTTTCTAAAGTAAAAAGTTTAGGATGGAGTCCAAAAATAAATTTAGAACAAGGAATAAAATTAGCATACGAAGATTTCCTAAAAGGACATTTTCGCAATAGCTAAACATCTTCCAACGAAGCAAAATTTCTTGCAAAATCAATCACCCTATCATCAATAATAATATCACGCTTTTTAATTGGCTCACGTAAAACCATTCCTTCTAAACTTCTGCATCTGCTGAGCGCAACATATAATTGTCCGTGAGCAAAAGTTCCGCCACCTAATTCCAAAATCATCTTGTCAAAAGTTAAACCCTGACTTTTATGAATGGTAATAGCCCAAGCTAATTTCATTGGAAATTGTGTAAACCTTCCTATCACTTCACTTTTAATTTTGCGTGTGCTTCCATCCCATTTGTAACGTTTGTTTTCCCACACTTCCTTTTTCACTTCTTCAATTTCTCCGTTCTGTAATTGCACTTCAATTTTATCATCGCTAACCGAATGAATTTTTGCGATGGTTCCGTTTACCCATTTTCCCGATGCACTATTTTTGATGAAGATAACTTGCGCTCCAACTTTCAAAACTAAATGCAAATCGGTAGGTAAATTTTTATCGCTGAAATCATCTTCCACTTTTCCCGAAAAAACAATTTCGTTTCCCTGCAATTTATTAAGTTCCGATTCATTGATTCCTGAGGCAATATTATTTCGTGTACACAAGGTCACATACAAATCATCACTAATGGGTTCAAAATATCTATCAACACGGGAATTTAATTTTTTCAATTCAAATTCTTCGGCACGATTCAATCTTATCGAATCTAATAGGTCAATAAAATCGGGATCATTTTGGCGATAAACTTTTCTCAACTCCACACAATGCATGTGAAGTTCTTTGAAAATTTTAGCACTAAAAAAATAATGCGAATCGTAATATTCATTGAACATATAATTCTCCACTTCATTGTTTTGAACTACCGGCTCGAGCTGAAAAAGATCTCCAAAAAAGATTATTTGTTTTCCTCCAAAAGGCAAATCGGGACGAGCACAATTTAACCTCAACGATTGATCAATAGCATCAATAATATCTGCACGCAACATCGACACTTCATCAATAATTAGTGTATCGAGTTTATTGAGGATTTTAAATTTCTCTGAAGATTTTGCAAAGCGATGAATCTCTTCATCATTTTCCATAATTGGCCTGAAAGGCAATCTGAAAAAAGAATGAATAGTTGAACCTCCAACATTGATAGCAGCTATTCCTGTGGGTGCCAAAACAACACATTGCTTTTTGGTATTGGCAACAAAATGTTTTAGTAAAGTAGATTTTCCTGTACCTGCTTTTCCTGTAATAAAAATACATTCCTTGGTATATTCCAATGCATCAAATGCCAACTTAAAATGCGAGTTGGTGGTATCGATATTTGTAATTTGAAGATTGGTTGAAGCGTCATGCATGAGTCAACAAATATCAAAATTGTGCAGATGCATTTCAGTAAAACTTATAAACAAAAAGGTTGGGTTAAAGCCCGCATATTTTCTTTTTATTTCTCCACGACCTGAAGGTCGTGGCAATTCATTATTAAAAAATAATAACATAAAAAAAGCCGATCTGCTTTTCAACAAACCGGCTTAATTTTTTTTTAAGTAGGATGAATAAAAATCTTACTTCTTACATCCAACTTCTAACATCTATTCTTAGTATCTGTACATTTCAGCTTTGAATGGTCCTTCAACAGGAACACCAATATATTCAGCTTGCTCTTTATCAAGTATCGTTAATTTCGCTCCTATATGTGCAAGGTGTAAAAATGCAACCTTCTCATCTAAATGTTTAGGTAATACATACACTTTGTTTTCAGGATATCTGTCGATATGATTCCAAAGATCGATTTGAGCCAACGTTTGGTTTGAGAATGAATTACTCATTACAAAACTTGGATGTCCCATTGCACAACCTAAATTCACCAAACGACCTTCAGCTAAAACAATAATTTCGTTTCCATCAACATTATAAACATCAACTTGGGGCTTCACTGTAAATTTAGTAGAACCATAGTTTTTATTCATCCATGCCATATCAATTTCGTTATCGAAGTGACCGATATTACATACGATAGATTTATCACGCATTGCTTTAAAGTGGCGATCGGTAATGATCTTCACGTTACCTGTTGCTGTAACAAAAATATTTGCACGCTTACAAGCTTCTTCCATTGTTACTACTTCAAAACCATCCATTGCAGCTTGTAAAGCACAAATTGGATCGATCTCAGTAACTAACACACGAGCACCTGCACCACGTAAAGATTCTGCTGAACCTTTTCCAACATCACCATAACCTGCAACAACAGCAACTTTACCTGCCATCATAATATCGGTAGCTCTGCGAATTGCATCTACCAACGATTCTTTACAACCGTATTTATTATCAAATTTTGATTTGGTAACTGAATCGTTCACATTAATTGCAGGAATAAGTAATGTTCCTTTTTTCATGCGCTCATATAAACGGTGAACACCGGTAGTTGTTTCTTCAGATAATCCTTTGATATCTTTTGCTAATGCAGGGAAACGATCAAAAACCATATTGGTTAAATCACCACCGTCATCTAAAATCATATTTAAAGGTTTGCCACCTTCAAAAGCATGAAGTGTTTGTTCGATACACCAGTCAAATTCTTCTTCGTTCAAACCTTTCCAAGCATACACAGGAATACCTGCAGCAGCAATTGCAGCAGCAGCGTGATCTTGTGTAGAGAAAATATTACATGAACTCCAAGTAACTTCAGCACCTAAAGCTGTTAAAGTTTCAATTAACACAGCAGTTTGAATGGTCATGTGCAAACAACCTGCGATGCGAGCACCTTTTAATGGTTGTGATGGACCATATTCTTTACGGATACTCATCAAACCAGGCATTTCAGCTTCGGCTAATTTTATTTCTTTTCTTCCCCACTCACTTAGGGAAATGTCTTTTACCTTGTAAGGTAATTGTGTTTTAGTTTCGCTCATAATTGTTGTTAAAGGGTTGCAAAAGTATGTTTTAGGGTTTTGATATAAAAATTTATTTTAGTGAGCTATCGTCATGTAAAGTTATAGCCATAGATTTCACAGATTTATTTTAAAACATTTTTAATAATCTGTGAAATCTGTGGCTCAATTAAAAAACTATTCATTTCGATATAAACTATAATAAGCACTGAATTGAAAAGATGTTTAAGCAAATTATTCAAAAAATTATTTTAGAGTTAAAACAACGTGACGTACATTTGTGTTTTAAATATTGAAGTAAAAAGTAAAAAGTAA
>CAIUEQ010000235.1 GCA_903898215.1 uncultured Bacteroidota bacterium
ACTGTTTAATCTTACTAAAGAAATAACAGAAAAACTTGCAGCATCAAATAAAAAAAGTCCTGTTTTACATGACCTCAGAGACCATTATATAAAACTCGAAACACTCATCGAAGAAGGTTCCGACAGCATTCAGAGTTTGCTTAATATTTACATTTCCTTATCATCACAACGCACAAATGAAGTGATGCGAATACTTACAGTTTTTACTGCATTTTTTCTACCACTTACTTTTATTGTTGGAGTGTATGGAATGAATTTTAAATTTATGCCTGAGCTTGAAAATCCAATTGGCTATCCTGGAGTTTTGATTGCAATGCTAATTATCACAATTGGAATATGGATTTGGTTTAAGCGCAGAGGTTGGATGTAGTAATCGTAAAATGATTTCACTAAAAAGCCCCGAGAAATTCCCGGGGCTTTTTTATTTATAAAAATCTTTTAATGATAATTATTTTTGTTGTGGTGCTGATGGTCTTGCTGCCGGTGGCATTGCAGGAGAATCAGAAATCAATAATTTCTTTTTAACTAAACCCATCATATCTTCACTTTCTGGTTTAAAAAGAATTGGTGATCCCGGGCTTGAATCAAAAACGTAATAGAAATTATTTTCTTTTGAAACATCACCAATAGCTTTTTTAGCTTTTTCGATAATTGGTTTCAATAAAGATTCTTCCTTTTTACGTACATCCTGTTGAGCTGATTGCTGAAAACTTTGAATACGAGCTTGCATATCGCGTAATTCTTTTTGTTTCATTTCTTTAATCGCATCAGCCATTTTAGGTTCTTGCTTTTGATATTCTTCCCCTTTTTTCTCGAGTTCTGAACTCATTTTTCTAAGTTCGTCTTCAAGTTGTTTTCCGTATGCTTCCATATCGGAATTTGCTTTTTTGTACTCGGGCATTTGCTGCATCAATTCCTGAAAATCGATGTAACCTAATTTGTGGGACTGCTGTGCATTTGCTCCTGCAAATCCGAAACACATGAACGTAAATGTTGCTAATGTGATTTTTAAAATTGCTTTCTTCATTGTTTACTTTTTGATTGGATTATTTATTGGATTACTACTATTATTATTTGGTGCTGCAATTATTTTACTTTTTGTAACTGCTATTCCTAATTCGGTTAACACTTCGTCACTTTTATCATAACGTGCATTTGTGTATAGCATAATTAACTCACCCGACTTGGCAAATATAAAGTCTAATGCGCTTTGTTTTGCAATTTTCTGTACTGCATCAAAAACTTTATCCTGAATTGGCTTAATTAACTCTTGACGTTTTTTAAAAAGATCTCCTTCGTAGCCAAATTTAAGGTTACGATAATCACGCAAATCTTTTTCTTTATCTTTTATTTCCTGCTCACGTTTCTTACGCAAATCTTCTGTTAATAAAACTTGTTCAGCTTGATAATCTTTATACATTTTATCAATGTTGATTTGTTTTTTTTCAATTTCCTTTTGCCAATCTTCTGATAATTGGTCGAGTTGTTTTTGTGCCGAACGATAAGCCGGCATCATATCCAAAATGTATTCGGTATCTACATATGCAAATCGCTGTGCAAAGCTGCAGTATGATATTGCCGACATAAAAAATACAGAAAAAATAATTCTTTTTATCATAACAAACTTTTTTAAAACTGCTGTCCAATTAAGAAATGAAAATTACCCAGATTGGCTGCCGAATTGTATAAAACTGCATCAAATCCATAACCATAATCCAATCCTATCATTCCAAACATTGGTAAAAATATTCGTACTCCAACACCAACCGAACGATACACTTCAAAAGGATTAAAATCTTTAAAATCCAACCATGCTCCACCTGCTTCAGCAAATACCAAAGGGTAAACTGTTGCTTGTGGATTTAATGAAATTGGGTATCTTAATTCCATTGTATATCTGTTGTAAATTGTTCCTCCAATTCGTGTTGGAAATCCGTTTACATTTTGTGTTGGGGTAAGTGAGTTATCTTGATATCCTCTTAAAGCAATGAGTTCTCTTCCATCTAGATTAAACCCGAGTAAACCTGCACCACCAACCCAAAAACGTTCGAAAGGGGTCATCCCAACAACTGGATTATAGGAACCAATATATCCGAAATTTGCTCTGCTCATAAACACTAACTTCCCAATGATACTGGTATAAGTTGTTGCATCAAATTTCCATTTATAAAACTCCAGCCAACGCATTTTTTCACTTGCATCCATTTTAGAATAATCCTGCCCATTTATTAAACTATATGGAGGAGTAAATTCTACCGACAATGATACATTTGATCCTCCTCGAGGATAAATCGGTTGATCCACTGAATTTCTTCCGAGAGTTACTTTAAAAGTAAAATTATTTGTTCCTCCTGAAGGAACAGTTGGCAATAAACTTGTGCCAGATAAACTTGGAAAATTCTGATATCGTTTATAACTGGTTTGATATTGTAAAACAAAATAATCATCAGGCCATTTTACTCGTTTGCCTAAGCCCAAAACAATACCTGTGGTATTAAGTGAAGCTCTGTAATCGTTGCCAATAGGATAACCGTTACTCTGAACTGAATAATAGGTTGAAACAGAAAGTGCATTGGGTTTCTTTCCACCAAACCATGGTTCAGTAAATGAAGCACTATAAGATTGGTAGGTAGTTCCGTTTGCCTGAGCACGTAAAGATAAACGCTGTCCATCTCCCGAAGGAACCGGTGTCCAAGCTTTTTTATCAAACATACGTTGAGTAGAAAAATTATTAAGCGTTAATCCCAATGTTCCAACAATAGAAATTGCTCCCCAACCTGCTGAAAGTTCAATTTGATCACTAGGTTTTTCTTCTACTTTATATTCGATATCAACTGTACCACTTTCAGGATGAGGAACCGGATTTACACCCAATGCTTCAGGATTAAAATATCCAACTTGTGATAATTCTCTTAACGAACGTGTAACATCTGAACGACTGAAAAGTTGTCCGGGTTTGGTTCGTAATTCTCGCAAAATAACGTGGTCGCTAGTTTTGGTATTTCCTTTAACGGTAACTTTATTTATCCTCGCCTGATCACCTTCATGAATTCTAATTTCCAAATCTATAGAATCATTTTCCACTAATACTTCAACGGGCATTATTCCAAAAAACAAATAACCATCATCCATGTAAAGGGTGCTTATATCCAACCCATTTTGATTCATATTTAAACGCTGATCAAGCATCGACTGGTCATACACATCGCCTTTATTAATTTTGATAATACTGCTGAGTTGTTCAGATGTATATTTTGTATTTCCGATAATAGAAATATTTCTAAAATAATATTTTCTTCCTTCAGAAAGATTGATGTGAATATTGATGGTAGTTGCATCATGACGATAAACTGAGTCAGATAAAATTTCAATATCACGATATCCTAACGACAAATATTTTGTAATAATTTTTTGCTTATCCTCACGAAAATCTTCCTCAATATATCTCGATTTAGCCAGGAATTTTCTTTTGCGTTTTGTTTTACTAAAAAGCTTACGAATATCATTATCCTTCAATGCCGAATTTCCGCTAAATGTGATATCGTAAATTTTTATTTTCGGTCCTTTGTCAACTTCGATTTTAAGTTTTGCCGTATTTTTTTGAGGGTTATCCGTTTCTTGATTGATCTTCGCATCAGCATTTAAAAATCCTTTTTCAGTAAAATGTTTTTTGATTTCATTTCGTGTGCTGTTAATTAAATTTTCGGTAATAATCTGACCTGATTTAAGAGCGAGCTCATCTCTTAAAGTGTTTGCTTTTCCTTTTCTTAATCCTTTAATGGCAAAGGTTGACAGTCGGGGTTTTTCTCTTAAATATATCTCTAATGTGATTTTATCATCCTGCACATCCATTACCCTAATTTTTACATCATCAAATAATTTCTGCTTCCACATATTTGTGATGGCTTTTGAAATATCATCAGAAGGGATTTTTATTTTTTGACCAATAGATAATCCTGTTAAAATTTGAAG
The DNA here is from genome assembly GCA_903898215.1 of uncultured Bacteroidota bacterium. Lineage (GTDB taxonomy): Bacteria > Bacteroidota > Bacteroidia > UKL13-3 > UKL13-3 > CAIUEQ01. The sequence continues at coordinate 3,973 of CAIUEQ010000235.1, forward strand.
TACGCTTTTATCGTAAAAATTTGTTCCTGTAATAACAATATTTGCCAGTTCATAAGTATGAGGGTGGGAATAATCGATGAAGTCCGATTTTACACCAAATCCTTTAAAGCCATTACTATCGTTATTTTGGGCATGCACATTGATGATGAATGCAATAAAAATAATCGTAAAAAAATTTCTAACTATTCTCATCAATTTTTAATTTGTTCACTTGTTTTGCCAAACCTTCTTTCACGTTGTTGAAAATTCAAAATAGCTTCAAAAATATCTTCCTTATTAAAATCTGGCCAAAATTTATCAATAAAATACAATTCGCTATAGGCCAATTCCCATAATAAAAAATTACTAATCCGGTGCTCACCACTTGTTCTAATCATCAACTCAGGGTGAGGGAATTTTCTGGTTGATAAATGTTCATCAATGGTTTTATCATCAATTTGATCAATTTTGATTTTCCCTTCTTTCACTTCATTTGCAATCATTTTTGTTGCATTGATGATATCCCATTTTGCACTGTAGCTTAACGCTAAAATGAGTGTCATTCGTGTATTATCTTTTGTTTCTAATATTGCAGAGGCTAATTCTTCCTGACATTTCTTAGGAAGGTCCGAAATATTTCCAATAGCTTCAAGTTTGATATTGTTTTTCATCAGCACTTTAGTTTCTTTTTTAATAGTTGAAACTAAAAGTTGCATTAATGCTCTAACTTCAATTGGTGGTCTCGACCAATTTTCTGTTGAGAAAGCATATAACGTTAAATATTTAACACCAATTTCGGCACAAGCTTCAGTGGCTTCTTTCACAGCAGCAACACCATTTTGGTGACCAAATATTCTGAACTTCCCTTTACCTTTAGCCCACCTGCCGTTACCATCCATTATAATGGCAATATGGTTCGGAAGTTTATCTGGATTAATATTTTCTTTTATGCTCATGAATTTTCGTAAGGGTGCGAATTTAATAAAATCTTGCACACTTTACTTTACGGTAAATTCGATAACTTAAACTTACCTGAGCAATCATGTACCAATCGTAGTTGTCTGAATTCCCACGTTTATATCCATTCTTATTTACAAACACTCCTCCATTTAATAAAGCCGAAGGATCAGTTAATGTTGCGGCAGCAGCACTACTTTTTAATTTCAAAGTAATATCCGGATAGGTTTTGCTCACATCATCCAAATAATCGGTATATGTTCTTCTAAACCCAAATTGACATTCGAAGTTGAAATTTTTATTCAAAATCCATTTCACTCCTATTCCAAATGGGATTGCAAACGAGTATGGTTTATAGCTTATACCTTCGGTTTGAAAATCTTTTAGATTATACCACTGATTATTGTAATAACCTTGTGCATTAAATCCAAAAACTCCGATTCCTGCAAACAAGTATGAAGTAAATTTATTCTCTAAAACCCCTACTCCGTATTTTAAATAATTGAATTCAAAAGTCGAAGCGTATTCATAAATATCGCTTTTAAAATTTAAATTTCGGGCACTATTAAAAGCAAAATTTTTATCATTTCCTGAAACCTGAGCATATGAAAATGAATTGGTCCAAGCAAAAGAAGATGAAAAATTTATTCTGGCAAAAATCCCTGAAGCTCCTTTTGTTTCAGAAACTACTGGCGTTGGGGCTAAATCACCAAAATAGTTTGCAACTCCAATTGAAGCACCAATTTCAACATTTTGTGCAGTAGCATATTGAACAACAAAAGCTAGGCAAATAGTTGTAAGAAATCGAGTGTGAAACTTTTTTAGAATTTCGGGCATCCTTGTCCCTTGTTTTTGATTACGTATGTAATACTAAAACCTCCCATAAAATACATGTCGTTAAATTGAAAGGATTTAAATCCACGTTGATCAGCTTCTTTAAAAATATTACTACCATCTGGAGTTTTCTCATTACTACGATCAGATAACTGCGCAGCAACAGTTCCGTATGCAGCACGAATTACTCTTGGATCGGCAAAGGTGCCTGCAACATCATCCATGTAATTTGTAAAAGTAAATCGCACTCCCAAATCAAGGCCAACTGTGATATGATCACTCACTTTTTGTTTTAGTCCAAAGCCTAAAGGTATACAAACGGTAGTTAAAGCATACTTTTGTCTTTCATTATAAAGTGTGGTTCCTTGACCTTCTGTTCCTAATGGTTGCAATTCATAAATCGTGTCGTGAATTTTTGCTTTTGGATTAAAGTTAAAAACTCCAATTCCTGTAAATAAATAGGGGATCAATTTATTTTTTCCTCGTGAATTTTTTAATAGATTTAATTCTATTTGTGCAGAGAATTCATAAATATCAGAGAAAAAACTTAAGTTTCTTGCTTTTCGATAATCGCTACTTCCAAGGGAGTCGGCACCAGATATTCTACCGTAACCAAAATATCCTTTCACTGCCCATCTTTCGTTAATATTATATCTTCCAAGTAATGCTGCAGAGGGATGTGTTTGCGAAAGCATCACACTATTATTGCTGAGGTCACCATAATAATTAGATGCACCAAGCATTAATCCAAATTCTACATTTTGTGAATATGATTTACAAAATGTAAATAATATAAGTATCAGGGTTAAACTTACTCTCAAGTTTTTCATGAAGGGCAAATATAGCCTTAGAACGAATTAATGCAAGAAAAGATTGTTTGAATTCTAATAGAAGCGTGGGCACCTGATTGCACGGCCTCTATAACCGCCTCCGCCACCACCTGAAGTACCGAAACGATATGAAAGCGTGAGACCGCCCATTACATAGATATCATTTGTGGCGATTTTACCACGTTGGCCACCAGAATAAAGATATCCATGTTCAACTGACATATCTGACATTCTTCTAGACTGCTCATACAATAATTTATCCTTTGTAACAAAAGATGTTGTAGGTCCTCCAACATCATCTAACCATGAAGTTAAAGTATACCTAATACCTACTTCTAGTCCTATATTAAAATTTGAGGTAATTTTATACCTAACACCTGCACCAAAAGGAATACATGCTGATAATTGGCTATAAACAGTTCCTGAAGTTCCTAATTGCCATAATTTTGCCGGAATCAAAGGGTATAGGGGGTCATTTGCATAATTCATATAATAAAATGCTCCAAGTCCAGCAAATACGTAAGGAATAAATCTGTTACGTAACCTTCTGCCTCTTGTAATATCCTTTACAAAACTATATTCAAATTGA
>CAIUEQ010000236.1 GCA_903898215.1 uncultured Bacteroidota bacterium
AGAAAGGAAACTTACCGAATCGGAACCGTTACACATCATGTATCCGTTGTTAACTTGAAGATAATTATGTCTGCAAATGGTATCCCATCCAAGAGCATTTCCTGCAGCCAAACAAACATCAAATATTCCACCATCAAAGGCGTATAGATATGGGTTTTGAACAGAGTCTGTTGCATACCAAGAGTTAGCAATAGGATAACCCGCAAAAGTGTTTACTCCATAATAAGTTGGATTTAAAAACCATCGCCATGAAGTTGGACCGTTGGTACTTAAATCATAATAATTTAGTTGATCGGTAAAACCAACAGATCGGTTCAAACTAAAAAAGCTTGCAACAGGTTTTCGTGTAGGTGGCGAACAAATGACTATTTTATAAATACTATCAGAGCCATAATTATTGGTACATTTTAATTTCACTTTATAATATCCTGCCTGAGTAAATTTCCAAGAAAAATTATTACTTACTGTATCGATATAACAAAAGTTCCAGCGAGTTGCACAAACACGAGGGTTTGTTGAAGGAGGAGTAAATGCTGAGTAAGTTCCATTTAAAGTTGAACTGTATCCGATAATATCCCAATATGAATGCATTGAATTTGTACTCGTATTAACAAAAATATATGGATTGTTTAACCACGCAGTATCTATAGAAATATTATAGGCATAACCTGCTGTTGGAGGAACTGTTGGCCCCGGAGGTACTGCTGCTGAAAGATCTACACCAAAATTAAAAACATTCATATCTTGACCAGAATATGTGAAAGAGCAAGAGGATGCATTGATGTAATTTCTGGTATAACTTGAAGTTGCGTGATTAGTTGTAATCATCGATGTATTTGTAGCACCGCATTGAGAAACATCGACTATTAAACCAAGACTTGGATCATAAAAAAATGGAGTTTGCAATGTAAACGATAGCCATCCTGATGAGTTTGAAGTTCCAGCTACAGAGGATGCGGAATAGCATGTAGTAAGTGATCCTGTATAGATCGAAGCAGGCATAGCTGTTAAACTTGTTTGACCTAATTTAATAGTCAAATTTGTCCATGTGCAACTTTGCGAAGCTGTTACTTGAAAATAAACTGTGCTTATATTATAACCAGACGGAGCTCCAATTAAAGTTCCAGCAGTAACTAAATATTGCGTTTCTTTTCCTGCTGTTGTTGCCCAAGGAAAAGAGTTACTTGGAGAGTTTGTATTATAGTTATAATAAGTCGGAGACTGAGCTTTCAGTTGGGAAGTAAATACTCCAATATTAATTAGGATGAAATAAAGTAAAAAGTAGATTTTTTTCATGATAGTATAAATGATTATGTTGTTTGAATATTTTATACATAGTTAAAAAAAAGTTTATTAAAAAAAAAACTTAATTATTTGAGCAACATTTATTTGTGAAAGTTTGAATATTTAAATCTAAAGAGAAACTTTTAGAATAAGTATGATGGATACAGTTGAATTAAAAAATCAGGGAATTATTTTAGAGAAATAAGTTTCTGTATTCTTATTTCTAAAATTGAAATTGTAACAAGTTTAAAATTAATGAATAGCTGTGATGTTAACTCTTTCTATTCCTTTCAAGTGTACTTCTATATGGCGTTCGCGAGCTTTGTTTTCATATTCGCTTATAATTTCAAGAATATCATAATCTATAAAATTACATTCAGTTCCATCAATTTTTAAAATCGCATATTCAGGAATTTGATCTAAGGCAATCTTTAATTTTACTTTATTTAAAAACGAAACATTGCTGTTTAATTTTAAGGTAAAAACTTCTGTATGTTGCTCCATGGTTTTTACCATTTTATACTCAGCACGAAAATTATTTTGAATGATAAAGTACATAGATAATAATAATCCAATGCTCACACCAATTAACAAATCAGTTGAAAGAATAACAATGATGGTGATAACGAATGGTAAAAATTGTTTCCATCCCAAGCTCCACATATTCTTATATAATTTAGGTTTTGTAAGGTTATATCCGGTGATCAATAATATTGCGGAGAGTGAAGCGTATGGAATTTTATTTAACAAAAATGGAATGAGCAAAACTGCAATCAGTAAAAAAAGACCATGAGTAAAAGCTGATAATTTTGTTCTTCCTCCGGCATCCACATTAGCGGCACCACGCACAACAACAGCTGTTAATGGAATTGCACCCATTTAAATTTAGTGC
>CAIUEQ010000237.1 GCA_903898215.1 uncultured Bacteroidota bacterium
CACTTTCATTCCGGCTTCTCTTAAGCGTGTAGCAAGTCGGGTAAAATCGCTGTCACTCGAAACAATGCAAAATCCATCAACACGACCAGAATATAAAATATCCATCGCATCAATGATCATTGAGGAGTCAGTTGCATTTTTTCCGCTTGTATAACTATATTGATGAATTGGTGTGATGGCATTTTCCAGCAACACATTTTTCCAACCGCTAACAGTTGGTTTTGTCCAATCGGCATATATTCTTTTAAAAGTTGGCGTTCCATATTTAGCAATTTCTTCCAACATTTCTTTCACATTTGAATAAGGCACATTGTCGGCATCAATTAATACCGCAAGTCTTAAATCATTTTTTGTTTCCATAATTATTTCTGCAAAATATTTTCACTATGCAGTTCCTTCATCAAAGGTATTGAATAATATGAGAGTTATAAATTCAAGAAATCCAATGAACAAAATCAATGTTAGCATGACTTTAGCGTTTTAAAATAAAATATATCCACAAACTCAATAATTTCGAATCTAAATGATAAACTTGCTGCTTATAAGAAATTACAATTATGCATTTAGCTATCGCTGGAAATATCGGATCAGGAAAAACAACGTTAACAACGTTACTTGCACGCCACTACAAGTTTGAACCTCACTACGAAGACGTAGAAGACAATCCTTATATCAGCGATTTTTATGAAGACATGCAGCGTTGGGCTTTTAATCTTCAGATCTATTTTTTAAATAGTAGATTTAGCCAAATACAACAAGTTCAGAAAGGCAAAAAGAATGTTATTCAGGATAGAACAATTTATGAAGACGCTTACATCTTCGCTCCTAATTTACATTCGATGGGATTGATGAGCACTCGCGATTTTGAAACCTACCAACGTTTATTTGATTCAATGACTTCTGCAATCAAACCACCTGATTTGTTGGTGTATTTGCGTGCTTCCATTCCAACACTTGTAAATCAAATTCAAAAACGTGGAAGAGAATATGAAGATTCTATTCGCTTAGATTATTTGAAAAGATTAAATGAAAGATACGAAGCGTGGATTTCAACCTACAAACATAAATTGCTGATTATCGATATCGACAATTTGAATTTTGCTGAAAAACCTGAAGACCTCAGCGATGCACTTAGCAGAATTGATGCTGAGATAAACGGACTGTTTTAAGAATTATCTAACTATACAGTAAACTGAATACTGTGAAAGGTGAACTAAAAATACGAATTGCAGCAATACATGATGTTCCCGGCATTACTGATATTTATAATGATGCCATTTTAAATACCACCGCTACCTGCGATACCGAAATAAAATCTATTGAAAATAGAATTGAATGGCTTAATTCTCATTCAAAAAAATACCCTGTTTTAGTTGCTGTTAAAAACAATGATATGCTGGGTTGGGCGAGCATGAGCAGATGGAGCGACCGCACTGCTTATGATGACACAGCAGAAATTTCTATTTACATTCATAAAGATTTTAGGGATCAAGGAATCGGAAAATTATTATTCAAAAAAATTATTGTTGCAGGAAAAGAAGGCGGACTACATTGTGTGCTTTCACGCATTACGCAAGACAACGAAAAAAGTATTTACCTACACGAAAATTTTGGATTTACTCACGTTGGTGTGATGAAAGAAGTTGCAAATAAATTTGATACAATTCTTGATGTTCATATCATGCAATTAATTTATTGCTAAAAAAAATATACCTAATAAAAAGTGAAAACACGTTGCGGCTGGACTAAAGATGATGCGTTGATGATTGCTTACCATGATGAAGAATGGGGCGTAGAGGTTCATGACGATAAAAAGCATTTTGAATTATTGGTATTGGAAACTTTTCAAGCGGGTTTAAGTTGGAAAACAATTTTGCACAGACGTGAAGGTTTTCGAAAAGCATTTGCAAATTTTGATGTGGTGAAAGTTTCGAAATTTTCAGAAAACCAATTGCAGAAATTAATGACTGACGAAAAAATTATTCGCAATCGATTGAAAATCTTTGGAACAACAAAAAACGCAAAAGCATTTATCGAAGTACAAAATGAATTTGGTTCTTTCAATCAATATATCTGGCAATTTGTAAAACATCAAACAGTTGTAAATAAACACAAAACCTTAAATGATATTCCCGCAACTTCGCTTCAAAGTGATGCCATGAGCAAGGACCTCAAAAAACGAGGTTTTACTTTTGTTGGTTCTACAATTTGTTATGCCTACATGCAAGCTGCAGGTATGGTAAACGACCATCTGGTTGATTGTTTCAGATATCGATAACTCCTGTAAAAAAATCGTAATTGTTTAACAACTAAGCAGTAAAATTTTGTGAATAAATCGTAGATAACTGCTTATCAGCTTTGAGTAATTTGCTTGCATAAACAGTAAATAACTCATGTTAACCAGACTCATTGTTCTCAATTCAAAAGTATACGGAAAGGCTGAAATTCGTCTTGATGATTGCGATTCACTTCAACTCGTTGGTCCAAATAATATTGGAAAAAGTACGCTCATTTATGCCCTCAATTTTTTGTTTATCATCGATGGACAGAAAATGACTTTTAGCGGTCAGCGCAGAGGTGATAAAGAAACCATTCATCATTATTTTCCAAATCATAATCAGAGTTATATTGTTTTTGAAGTTTTCAAAAAATCATATTACTGCATTATTGTAAAGCGTGATGCCGAAAGTAATTTGGAGTATTACAAATTTGACAGCGAATACAAAGAAGAATTTTTTGTGAATGAAGATAAACGTTTACTAAAATTTGAAGATGTAAAAGAACGCCTTTTTGTTGCAGGCTTAGCACTCGAACAATACCGCGATAAGCGTGATGTGTTTGCACATGTATATCAGCGAGGTCGCAGGAACAATGGTGTGGTATGGCTTGACGATTCGGTACGTACAGAAGGATTAAGCAATAATTTTTCACGCATCTATCGTTACCTTATCAATACAAAACTCATCAATAATAAAAATTTAAAAGAAGCTTTAATTGTTGCTGATAACAGAGAAAATGAAACACTTAATTTTTCTCAAAAAAACAAAAAAGACATCAACGATTTGCGAAAGGTAAACAATGAAATTAGAAACCTTCGTTCGGTAAAAAATGAGTTTGATGAATTCAGAGAATTGGTGAGTCAGTATAACGCAAAAGCAAGAATCATCAGTGAACTGTATTATGGTTTTACAAAAAGTTACAGCCACACTTTACCCGAATTACAAGTTCAGTTTCATGATAAAGATAAATCCATTGAAAGTTTAAAAACAGAAGTAAATGAAGAGCTACAACCTAAGCAGGCAGAGCTCGACAGAAAGATTGGAGGTAAAGTTGCCGAAATCGAAGCACGTTCAACTATAGTAAGAGAAAAAGAAATTGAGTTAGAAGAAATAAACAAATTTGAACCAACAAAATTGTTGGAAGAGCAGCTTGCCAATCACGATCAAAAACGTAAAGAAATTGAATCGCGATTAACAATGGTTGAGTTGCAAAAACTAAATAGCAAGCAAATTGAAATGCGTGTTCTATCCACTCAAAATCATAATGAGCGATTAGAAATGCAGGTAAAAAATTACAGCAATTTGCTCATCAATAAAATTTCGGGATCGGTTGAAAACAGAAAAGTATTGAATGCTATTTTAAGCGAACAAGTAAATAGTTTACCGGGCGATCAGGTGCTTAAGCAAATTCATAAAATCACACAGAAGCTAAATATTTTTGATGGTGAAATAGATATCTCAAAAAATATTGAACTGAAAGATTTTAAAAGTGTAGAAGAATTGAAAGAGGAATTAAAAGCCTCTAAAGAAGAATTAAAACAACAAGAAAGTTTATTGAATGTTGTAAAGAATATTGAAAAATCGCAAGCTGAGCTAAGTCGCATCAATGCAGAGATAGACAGCATAAAAATTAAACTTCAAAAAATAAAAAACAAGCCAACACTCGTAAAAGCTATCGAGAAATTGAAGGCTGAAATAAATGAGCTGGTTCAATTAAAAGACAAGTTCGAATCGGAGCAAAAAGCAATTGCAAAAAGTATCGCAAAAAAATCGAACGAATTGCAAGAGTTGATTGACGAAAAACAAAAACGTCAGGAACGTATCGGAAAATTAATTGATTACAAACGCGAGTTGGATGAATTGGGATTAGTTGGTGAAGAATTTGAAACCAACGAAAACCTTGATCAGTTGTACAATAAAATAAAATTAAACTGGAACGACAGAATTATTTTAAAATCAAACAAAGATCATTTGTTCGAAAAATTACGCGACAAATTACAAAGTACTTTTGCAGATGAAAATGATTTCATCAAATATGTGGAAGAAGAAGTTGCGTTGATAGAAGATAAAGAACGAAGCGTTCAATCGTTGCTTGAAAGCATTTCTACACAGTTTGCAAACCCTGCATACACAATGCTTAAGCGTTATGAAGAGTTCAAAGAATTTATTTATAACAAGTTCAATCAAAAACTTACTCAAACACGTATTTCAGATATCGAGGCACTAACAATTGAATTAGACGATAACAAACGCGTAGTGGAAGAGTTGAAAAAAATATCTCAAATACAATCTGTGAGTGGTCAATTGATGTTTGAATTTGACAACTCCGAAAATTTAAAAGTACTTGATAGTTATTTGGAAAGTGGGAAGAAATTAGAATTTGATGACCTGTTCAATATCAATTTAAATCTTACCCGAAAAGGAAATACCAAGCAAGTAGATTTGGGTGACCAGATTGAAAGTGATGGAACAGATAAGATGATACGTTTGGTAATTATCATGAATATCATCAACCGACTTGCAGTAAACGATCACGAAAATAGAATTGCATTGTTTATAGATGAAGTTGCAACGATTGATAAAAAGAACCGTCCGGAATTAGTGCGTTTTTGTAAGGAACACCATTTTATTCCAATCTTCGCAGCTCCTGATGCAGTAGAAGGTTTCGGGAAATATTATTTCATTTATCCGAGTGCAGGAAAAATTAATGTAAGCGAAAAATTCAATGCAGTTTATGGTGAACGTACTGCTGAAATTGGAGCTTAATAAAAAAAGAAAACACAAAGAACACAAAGTAAAATTATAGTGAACAGTGCGAACACATAGCGTCATTGCGGAATAATAAAATGTTAAAAAGGAAATAATGGCTAACAGCTAAATACTAACAGCTAATTGCTAAAATAAATGAAAGCAGAACCAAAAACGATATTAAATTTTTTATCCAATCACTTTGAACCCATCAAAGATTTGTTTGACATTCAAACAAAAGAA
>CAIUEQ010000238.1 GCA_903898215.1 uncultured Bacteroidota bacterium
CATTATCAATTGGCTTCAGCTCCCCATACACTCTTACCAGTTCAGATGTATCAACACCACTTCCAGTTTTACTAAGTTTGCCGGATTTGATGTGTCTGTAGATTGTTGCAGTACCCTTGCCACTTAATAGACCGGCTTGTTTAAACGTTACAATTGCCATATTTTATATAATTCTCATGATATATCATTTTATATTATCATTTTTCATAATGATAATATACTTCGTCAATAACAATTTGACGAAGTATATCTGTAAAAAATCATGTATATTCATTATATCCATTGTCTTTTAAAGTAGACAATACGATACCCCCACATCATACGTTCGTAGGATAGAGATGTAAGTAACACAATGATATTTTGTTACTTAGCAACCGCCTAATTACATTGACTTTTCCTAAAATTGGATTATCCTATGTAACAAAAATACAATATAATCGTATTGGAGTTAATTAAATGAACACCGTTGATGCTGTAGATAAAGAACAAATAAATCTTATCCATTCTCTTTTGAATAATAAATTTGGGGGGATATACGGTGATATCTGGAAAATTGGTGTGAATCTGAGTTTACGGATTGGTGATTTGCTAAAGTTGAAGTATTCAGATTTTAACTTAGATGACCGTATCCTAAAACTTACTGAATCTAAAACCGTCAAAAAAAAAGAAATTAGATTAAATCAAACTGTCATTGAAATCATCGTTAGACGTAAAAGAGAACAACCTAACCACGTCTGGTTATTTGAAGTGGAATGCAATCGTGCAAAGAATAAGGCTATTAGTCGTATATCTGTGTCACGTGCATTCAAAGAATGTGGGGATATGCTAAATCTAAACATCAATACTCATTCGATGAGAAAAAGTCGGGGAATGGCGATGTTTAATGACGGTGTGAGTATCGAAAAAATAGCCCATGTTCTCAATCACAGCAACACCTCATCAACCCTTCGATATTTAGGTATAACCCAGCAAGATGTACTCCAAACGTACGATGACTACCAGTTGTAACTCTATCTTACGGGTGAGCAATCGGTCATTTGTAGTTTGTAAATATAACCTATCAAGCGATAAAATAGAGTTTCACTGGTTGGTTATACATAGTAATAGAGATGCTCAGTATTAAATCAAATCGTTTTCAATCGAAGAAATAATATTCTGTGCATTTTGAGCAGAATTGAAAATATGAAGTATCTCAACGTCATTGTTAACACGATAAAAACTGACATACTTTCTGTACGGTAGACTTCTAATATCTTGGTCTTTAACCTTGAAAATCACCTTACCGGACAATGGCAAAATGGTAAGTGTATTTGTCAGAGAATTAATCATGTCATCAATAAACTTTTCTGCTCTTTCCGGTGAATCTAAAGCTATATACTCAGCTATACTGGACAAATCATTGATTGCATTTTCAGAAATTAAAACCTTGTGTATTTTCATGCTTAAATTAGTTGGTTACCGTTGCTAATTTAGCTCTTAGTTTAGATTTTAATTCTTCTGCTAGTTCTGTATTACATTCCCTAACACGTCCAGCATCAGCAGCATCAATACCAGCAGCAACCTTTTCATAAATTTCCTTTTTAAAGGCATCTCCAACATTTAGCAACGTGTTAAGGTCGTGCATTGAAAAGAACATTCCCACTGGACGGTCTCTTTTAGTTACCATCACTGGTTCTCTTTGTGCTGAATCTAAAAAAGCACCAAATGAATTTTTTGCTTCTTTCGCTGATATTGTTTTCATAATTCATAGCCTTTGTATTAATAATTTAGTAGCCATAATAGCCACTTCATTATAAAAGTCAATCGTTCGGCTAATATTTTACATATAGCCTCAATAAAATGTCATGTAGGAGATATGTTAATGAAAGTGTAGTTTAGTTGACGTTACAACTAGATTTATAAATATACATTATTTCTTGAAATCAATATCATATATACCTTCAACATTATAAGCATCACAAACCCCTGTCCCATTTATTGTTACAGTTTTATTTAAATTTTGTGCATTTAAGAATCCTGCATTTAAAGTACTTATCAATACCGGAAAATTTCAGGCTAGTTGTCGC
>CAIUEQ010000239.1 GCA_903898215.1 uncultured Bacteroidota bacterium
AAGGAAATATTGGTTCACGTTATGTAAGAACAGGATACCTTGATACCAATACTGTTGGATATTATACTTTATCATATTCTGTTGCTGATTTGTATGGAAATATCAGTTTACCAATAACTCGTATTGTTCAGGTGGAAGTAAACCAAACAGGACCAACTATTGCTCTTGTAGGTGCCGACACAGTGAAAGTAGGTGTTAAATATAATTATACTGAACAAGGCGCAACTGCTGCTGATAATCTTGGAAGAAACATTAGTAACCTGGTTGCTATCTCAGGAACTGTAAATACAAACCTTTTAGGTACGTATCCTGTAACTTACATCATCACCGATGCATTTGGATTTATCGCTTCTAAAACAAGAACTGTAATTGTTGTTGATACTACTAAACCTGTGATATCAAGTATCGTTAAAGGAAGAACCGGAACTGATACTGTTCGTTACCAAATTGGAACTTCATTCGTTGCACAAAATGTTGTAACAGCAACTGATAATTATTGGTCAGGTTTACAGTTAATTCAAACAGGTACCCTCAACGTAAACGTAAAAGGATATTATACCGTTTTATTTAACACAACTGACGGTTCTGGAAATCAGGCAAACACTTTCAGGTTAGTTGTTAAAATTGACAATACTATTTTCCCTACTATCACTTTAAATGGTGATGAAGATATGATTGTGGATGTAAACAGCACATGGAAGACTAATGACCCTGGTGTTAGTATTAATAGTGATTATTATGCTTACAGCACTTTAGTTTTTACACAAACTACTGATCCAGATATGACAAAACTAGGAACATATATCATTACATATTGTGTTACCGACCCATCAAGTAATCAGGCATGCGTTTCACGAACAGTACATGTTGTAGATAAAATCGCACCTGTAATTTCTTTACTTGGAGATAATCCTTATATCTTACCGAGATACAAAGCTTATGTAGATCCAGGTATCACAATTAGCGATAATTATTATACTGAAGTAGCTTTAATGGCATTAAAAACAGCTGATTTCACAAAAGTTAAACATGATCTGCCTGGAATATATTATGTATCATTTAACGTAACGGACCCTTCTGGAAACATTGCTAGTCAAGTAAGAAGAACAGTTATTGTTAAAGAGTTTATAGGAATAACTACAGTTAGTTCATCAGAAAAAATCAAGATTTATCCAAACCCAAGTAATGGTAAATTTACTATTGATGTTGAAAATGGTTCAGCTATTCAAGCAATAAAAGTATACTCAATTATTGGTTCATTGGTGAAAGAAATTTCTGTGAGTGGAATTAACAAATCAATTGATATCGACATGTCTGGCATGAATGAAGGAATGTATATTGTAAAAGTGGAAGGTGCAGGAAAAACATTTACTCAAAAAATAAATATCGTAAAATAAATATCTAAAATCTTTCAAAAAAAGCAGCCAATATTGGCTGCTTTTTTTTGTAGAAAAAAAACGAAAATAATTTTATCACCTTAACGAATAGTGAAATCAAAAAGGAATTATCCGAATTGGTTATCTTTGCCACCCAAAATTAGAATAAAATATAAATATGCTTGAAAAACTTGAAGCGATAAAACAACGATTTGATACTGTGGGTGAAATGCTTACGCAGCCAGACTGTATGGATGACATGAAGCGTTATACACAACTCAATCGTGAGTATAAAGAACTTGAAAAAATTGTAGAAAAATATTTCGAATACAAAAACCTTATTGGCAATATTGAAACCAGTAAAAAAATATTGAATACCGAAAAGGATGAAGAGTTACGTGAAATGGCAAAGATGGAACTTGATGAACTCACACAAAAACAAGGACCTGTTGAAGAAGAAATAAAACTACTTTTAATTCCAGAAGACCCACAAGATTCAAGAAATGCGATTGTTGAAATTCGCTCAGGAGCTGGTGGAGATGAAGCAAGTTTATTTGCAGGTGATCTATTTAGAATGTATAGCCGATATGTGGATACGAGAAATTGGAAAATGGAATTGATGGAATCGAATCCCGGAAGTGCCGGTGGTTATAACAAAGTTATTTTTAATGTTATCGGTGACCATGCTTATGGAATCCTTAAATACGAATCCGGAGTACATCGTGTACAACGCGTTCCTGATACAGAGACGCAAGGCAGGGTTCATACATCAGCGGCATCTTTGGTAGTATTACCTGAAGCAGACGAAATAGATGTTGACCTAAAAGAAAGTGATGTTCGTGTAGATACTTTTTGTTCATCAGGTCCTGGAGGACAATCGGTAAATACAACATACTCGGCAGTTCGATTAACACATATTCCTACAGGACTAGTTGCGCAGTGTCAAGATGAGAAATCACAGATAAAAAACAAGGCTGCAGCTATGAAAGTTTTACGTGCTCGGTTATATGAAGTTGAGTATCAAAAATATTTAACAGAAGTTACTAAAACCAGAAAAACAATGGTTTCAACTGGAGATAGATCAGCAAAAATCCGTACTTATAATTACCCTCAAGGTAGAGTTACTGATCACCGCATAGGTTTTACAAAATATAATTTACCTGAAGTAATGAGTGGAGATATTCAGGATTTTATTGACAACTTACAAGTAGCTGAAAATGCAGAGAAACTAAAAGAAGGTGTGCTTTCATAACTTACTTTTTGTTAATACCATTCTTTTAAAATGAACGAATACCATTTTCAAACTTCACGTACAGCAAGGTTCTACACACTTGGAGAACTGAATGAAAAAACCAAAAATATCTGGATTGTTTTACATGGTTATGCCCAATTGGCAAAAGAATTTATTCAACCTTTTGAGAGTATAAACAACGGTGAAAATTTTATTATCGCACCTGAAGCGTTGAATCATTTTTATGCAAAAGGATTTTCGGGAAGACCTGCTGCAACATGGATGACGAGTGAAGATAGAGATAATGAAATAAACGATTATGTCCAATATCTGGATAATTTATTTACTCATTTAAATCTTAATCAGGCAAAATCAAAAATAATATTATTAGGATTTTCACAAGGTGTAGCTACCGCCTCACGATGGATTCATGCTACACAAAACCCCATTGATCATTTTGTAATTTATGCAGGAGAGATGGGTAAAGAACTTCTTTCCCCAATATCCGAAAAAATAAAATCTACAACACTCACATACGTTACAGGAAAAAACGATCCTCTCATTTCAAGCGAAAATCATATTCAGATTTACCAACTAATGAAAAGCTTAAATGCTTCCATTATTGAGTTCGATGGTGGACACGAAGTATTGGCTGATGTTGTGAAAAATATTTATATCAAGATTATTGAAACTGATAATAAAAGCTAAGTGTAATAAGTGCAATAACAATTAGCTCTTTCAGTAAAAATCTTTTTTCACTGATAAAATAATATGCCGTGATGATGCTCATCGGGACACTTAAATAACAGATTGCATAGATAAAGTTTGTATTCTCAATAAACAGACTGAAAATTCCGAAAAGCATCATCAAACCAACACTTTGGATAATCCTTCTGGTTTTTACTTTGTTTCTAAAAAAGTGTTGTTGGAGTTCAAACCCCGAAATAAAAACAATTGGAAATAATATAGCCCAAGGAATAAATTGGATGATTGAGGTGTTAAATGTTTTGAGCAACTGCTTTTCAAAACTTTGCTTCACATAAAAGATCAATTCATTTAAATCGTCATATAAATAAAACATGATAGCAGTAAAGTATAAAGGAACTAAAATTCCAAGTATTGAGATAATTAAATAACGAATATTAAATGATGTAAAAATCACCACACTGATTAGGATAAAAGGCAGAAAAATCAAAAGGTCATAATTAAATAATATCCCAAGTCCAAGATACATTCCCGCATCAAATACAAGCAATAATGGTTTTTGGGATTCGTACAAAAAACACAATCGTTGAAATAAAAGTATGATAAAAGTATTTGAAATAAGTTGAGGTGTAAGTTCGGCTTGTTGAGGATAAAAACTATTCAATAAAATAAAAAATAATCCCGGCAAAAAAGTATCTCTATGTAAAATACTATGCTGCGATACAATATAATTTAATAATAACGCCTGCAAAAAAACGATCAACCCACTTGCTATCAAACTCCATAAGATATGATTATCAATGGAACTTAGATAATGAAAAAATATTCTCGACAATGGAGCTGTTTGAATATACCCATAATTATGCTGATGAAGGGATGCAGGTATCTTTAATGCTATACAAAGCACAAAAAGCAAAATTCCTGATAGCACTGAATTTTCACGAAATAAACGTAACAATATATTATAATTAAAAGGTTAAACGCATCATAGAAAATCGCTTGTCTTTAAGCGTACAAATTAAAGATGAATTACCTGAAACTTGTTTTGATTCATTTGGCATGAGTTGAACAAAATAACTCTGTGCTTTAACCAAAACTTTTGTGTCAGTTACACCTTTATTACTAATTGTTGTAATCATCACATCTCCTTCATTACTTGCATCGCTATTATAAACGAGTCCAACTTTTTCATTTCCTGTAATAGTAACAAATGATGAATAATAACCTGCATCACTCATCGATGACTGATTTTTTTTAATATAATCTTTAAACTTAGTCGTACCATCAGCATTTTTTGAAATTAATATGATCTCATCAAAATTATACATTACACGGTAACTTGTTTGAGGAAAACCATTAACATAAAAAGTGTAGGCTTGCTTTGTTTCATAATACTTTTCGGCAATTGTTAAACAACCTCCATCACTGTGTGGAATTATTTTACGAATATAAATATCCGTTAATGATGGCGTGCTCTCGTTTTGCATATTGCCTGCAATTTTTGCTACAAAACTTTTAGGAAACTCTTCGAAGTTCTTTACTTTAATTATTGTTGATGCAACATCAATTTTATAATAGAAATCTCCAGCTGCTGTGTTATCTTGTTTATAAGAAAAGAAACCTGTTACACATACCGACTTATTAAAATTATTCACAACCAATCCAATCTCATTAATGAATACTGAATCTTTGCCAATCTCATGTTGAATAATTTTATCAAGAGTTTGGTAATAAGCAAAAAGATAAAAATTTCTTGGATCCGTTGATCTGTTCCTTTTAATATTTTTTGGAAAATCGATGATGCTAAAAACATCACCATCATTGTTGCATTCCATTGATGAAAAAAATACATCACTCACTTCAAAATCAACAACAACTTCTTTTTTATATGAAGTGGTCAATTGATCATTAAACCCCTGAAACATAATTGTGGATGATCCTTTATCGGAAGTAGAGCGAATATATATTAATGCAAATTTTGATTTATCGCCACTGGTTTTAATGTAAAAATTACTGTTGTCTTTAAATTGACTTGGATCCACTTCGCAAATTATTGTTGGTGTATTTACGGGTTTAAAAAACAAATCCATTTTCACACAACTCAATTCAATTTTTCCTGAAGAATAATTTTTACCACTATAAAAAAACAGAATATTATTTTCAAGTAAAACTAATTTTTCAAGAATATTATTGGATGGAATCGGCAAGTCGATACTTAATTCAAGCGCCAAATTTGTTTTGTATTTTTCAACAATGATATCTCTTCTAAAGTCATTGTTTTTGCACCTTACCATATAAGCACCACTACTGTTTTCACCTAAAATTTGTGAGTAAAATGTTTTCGAACGGACTTTTGTTTGGTTACTCCATTCCACTGTCTGTGACACCGACAATAGAGGTGTCAATAATAAAAATAACAACGAATATGTAAATGAAAATCCTTTAAGCATTATTTTGCACCAAATACCATGCATCAAATTAAAACAATTTGATAAACTTTATTCATAATTTTTAACTTACAAAAAAGAGGGAAGTGCAAAATGACTAAAATGTTTGATACGCGAAAAAAGCAGGAACGTGCAGTAATCATAGGCGTTGTTTTGCAAAATCAAAAAATTGAACTGGCAGAAGAATATCTGGATGAGCTTTCGTTTTTGGCCCTAACCGCAGGAGCGAAAGTCGTAAAACGATTTATGCAAAGGTTAACTCATCCTAATCCTAGAACCTATGTTGGCGAAGGAAAACTTGCTGAAATTGCCGAATATATAAATGAACACGAAATTGATATGGTAATTTTTGATGATGAACTTTCGCCTTCACAAATCAGAAATATTGAACATGTAATAAAATGTAAAATCCTTGATAGAAGTAATTTGATCTTAGATATTTTTGCCACTCGTGCTCGAACAGCACAAGCAAAAATTCAGGTTGAACTTGCACAGGCTCAATATATGTTACCACGCTTAACACGAATGTGGACGCACCTTTCGAAGCACAAAGGAGGTATTGGAATGAAAGGTCCTGGAGAAACTGAAATTGAAACCGACCGAAGAGTTTTGCGAGAAAAAATTACCAAACTAAAAGAACGTTTAGCATTAATAGATAAGCAAAGCATTACTCGAAGAGAGAAACGTGACGACAAAGTTCGCATCACACTTGTTGGATATACCAATGTTGGTAAATCAACAATTCTAAATTTATTAACAAAATCGGATGTGCTTGCCGAAAATAAATTGTTTGCAACACTCGACTCTACCGTGCGAAAAGTGGTGTTTGAAAACGTGCCGTTTTTATTGACAGACACAGTAGGATTTATTCGTAAGCTGCCTCATCAATTAATTGAATGTTTTAAATCAACTTTGGATGAAATTCGGGAAGCTGATATTTTATTACACGTTGTGGACGTGTCTCACCCTGGTTTTGAAGAGCAAATTGAAGTGGTGAATAAAACCTTATCAGAAATTAAAGCCAACGATAAACCCATTTTATTGGTGTTTAATAAAATTGATGAACTGAAAGAACCCTTTAGCCCTGACCCGTTTGCTGACACAGAAGAAACCCCATACATAGACCGATTAAAAAAAACATGGATGGCAAAAGAGAATGCCCCTGTTATTTTTATTTCTGCCGAAAAAAAATTGAATATAGCCGAATTAAGAAAAGTTCTGGTAGAGATGGTGTTAGCTGCAAACTCCTCAAAATAGGATATGAATTAGAATTTTATATTTTTGCAAACCCTAAAATCATATACAATATCATTTATGAAAAGAATAAACATCCTGTTTTTAGTAGTTAGTGTATTGAGTTTAAATGCAAATGCACAAACTAAAAAGCCTGTAAAAAAAACAACTTTACAAACTTCATCTGAAGTAGTAACCGCTTCGGTTTCAAAAGCTAATCCATGGGTATTTTCCTTTGGAAAAGACACCGTTTACAAAACTGAATTTGAGCGATTATTATCAAAAAATAAAAACACAAAAGAAACTCCTGACGAAAAATCTGTTCGAGAATATCTCGACTTATACGAGAATTTTAAAATGAAAGTAAGTGAAGCAAAATTAAAAAAACTTGATACGGCTTCAACTTTTATCAATGAGCTTTCAGGATACAGAAGTCAACTTGCAAAACCTTATCTAACAGATAAAAAAGTTACCGAAAATCTAATCAAAGAAGCATACGAACGTATGAAATGGGAAATTAACGCCAGCCATATTTTAATTAATTGTGCTGAAAACGCTAATCCTAAAGATAGCTTAGCAGCATATACCAAAATCATGGATTTGAGAAAACGTTATTTAAAAGGTGAACGTTTTGATTCACTTGCTTTAAAATATTCTGAAGATCCATCAGCAATAAAGAATTTAGGTTTACTTGGTTGGTTTACTTCCTTCCATATGATCTATCCTTTTGAAAACCAAGCATACAATACTCCAAAAGGAGAAATATCAATGCCTTTTCGTACTCGTTTCGGCTATCATTTATTAAAAGTAAATGATAAAAGAGCTGCAAGAGGAGAAGTTCAAGTTGTACATATTATGCAACGTACCGGCACGAACGCAAGTGAAGAAACGATGAATGATGCAAAGTCAAAAATTGATTCTGCATACGACCAATTAATGAAAGGTATTGCGATAGAAACTGTTGTTGAACACTTTTCACAGGATGACGGAAGTAAAGCTAATAAAGGGGTTGTAAATTGGTTTGGCAGCTTTAGTAATTTCCCTGACGATTTTAAAGACATGTGTTTTTCATTGAACAAAGGTGAAATTTCGAAACCTTTTAAAACACAGTATGGTTATCATATTATTAAATTAGTTGACAAAAAACCTTTGCAGGAACAGAAAGAACTTGAAGAAAGTATCAAAACTAAAATCAGCAGAGACAGCAGAGCAGAAAGCAGCAAATTAGTAGTAGCCCAACGCATTAAAAAAGAAAATAATTACAAAGAATATCCTGCAAATATTAAAGAGTTTATTTCTACACTTGATTCATCTTTCACTAAAGGATCATGGAGTTATGACGAAAGTACTTTAACTGATAAACCTGTAATGTCATTTAATAATAAATCATACACTGTAAAGAATCTTGCAAAGTTTGTTCAGGTTAATCAAGAGTCTCAGCCAAACGGTTCAATTCCTGTTATCATGAATGGTTTAATGAAAAAGTTTAGCGATGAAAAAGCATTAGAATATGAAGAAAGTATGTTGGAAATTAAGTATGAAGATTTCAGAAATTTAATGCAAGAATATCATGATGGAATTTTACTTTTTGACCTTACTGATAAAATGGTTTGGAGTAAAGCCGTTACCGATACTGCCGGATTAGAAAAATTTCATGAAGCCAATAAATCGAAGTATTTATGGAAAGACCGTCTTAAAGTATATACTTATAGCTGCCTGAACGAGAAAGCTAAAGCTGAAGCAATGAAAATGGCTTCTGCCGGAAAATCAATTGATGAGATTAAGACAAAACTTAATAAAAAAATTGTTGGAACAATTGTAGTGAGCGACCAGAAAACAGAAAAAGGTGAAAGCCCTGCAATTGATAAGTTATGGGATAAAAAAGGTGTGATTGATGTTCCAAACGAAAATGGTGCTTTTAAATTCCAATTTGTTGAAGGTGTTGTTGCTCCTGAACCTAAAACATTAAAAGAGGCTCGTGGTATCGCAACTTCCGACTATCAAAATTATTTGGAAAAAGAATGGATCAAATCATTGCATGATAAATACCCGGTTATTGTTAATGAAGAAACTGTAAAATCATTGTTTAAATAATATTTAGCACTTTAATATTTTAAGAGCTGCATCATTTCTTAAAGCCCTGCCGAAATAATTCAGCAGGGCTTTTTTCTTTCTCCTCTCATACAAAACGACTATTTTAGCCGCTTAATTTGAAAACACATTTACTATATATTGTAATCTTTGTGCTCATGGTTTTTATATCATGTAAACACGCTAGTACTCCATCAAATGAAGTTCCTTTGGTAAAAGTATATAATGATTATTTATACCTGTCTGACGTTAAGGGAATGCTTTCAACTACGTTTAGTGCTGCGGATAGTGAACGTGTTGTGAAACATTTTATTGACTCTTGGATAAAAAATAAAGTGCTGGCGCATAAAGCAGAATTGAATTTATCGGATGACGAAAAAAATGTTCAGAAGAATTTAGACGAATACAGAAATTCATTACTGATTTATAAATATCAAACAAAACTTGTTTCGGAAAGAGTTGACACCAATGTTTCGGAAGCACAATTGCGCGATTATTATGAGAGAAATAAAAATAATTTTGAACTGAAGAAAAATTTAGTGCAACTTACTTTCGTTAAGATCGAACAGTCGTCCGTAATGTTAAGTCAAATAAAAAATCTATTCCGATCTTCACATGTTGCCGATAAAGAAAAACTTTCATCCCTGTGTAGCAAGCATGCAAATAATTTTTTCTTAGATGATGAAGTATGGTTAGATTTTAATGAAATATTAAAAGAGTTGCCGATAAAAAACTACGATCAGGAACAGTTTTTAAGAAACAATAAATTTCTGGAAATTACAGAAGGTAATTATATTTACCTCATTAACATTAAGGCATACCGAATTAAGAACAGTCTTTCGCTGATTGATTTTGAAAGAGATAATATCAGGTCGATATTGTTGAATGAAAGAAAATTAAAACTATTAAAAGAGATGGAAACAACTGTGCTGAAAGAAGCTGAGCTTAACAAAGAAATTGAAAGATATACCAAATGAAGAAAGTCATTTTAATAATTTTATGTGCGATAATTTTTACAGCAAAACTTCAGGCTCAACAAGGAAAACTTATTGACGAGATTGTTGGTGTGGTTGGCGAGAATATTATTCTTGAAAGCGACATCCAAATGGAGTTTGAACAGGTGAAAAAAGAATTTCAAATGGTGAGCGATAGCGTAAAATGCGATATTTTAAAACAACAGCTTATCAATAAATTGATGCTTACTAAAGCTCAACTGGATAGTATCGAACTTCCGGAAGAGCGTGTTGAAGCTGAACTTGAAAAACGTATACGATACTTCGCTTCACAACATCCAAATGGTGAAAAAGGATTAGAAGAGGTTTATGGAAAATCTATTTCTGAAATTAAATCAAGCAACCGCGAAAAAATTAAAAGTGCAATGCTGGTTCAGGAAATGCAGGGAAAAATAGTACATGAAGTTAAGGTTTCTCCTCAGGATATAAAAAACTACTTTAACGAAATTGCAAAACAAGACAGCTTACCCTATTACAGTGCCGAGCTCGAAATTGCCCAAATTATCATTCATCCAAAAATTTCCAAAGAAGCAAAAGAAATAGCCTTTCAAAAAATCACAGAAATACGAGAAAGGATTATGAGTGGAGAAAGTTTTAATACCCTGGCATTAATTTATTCTGATGATAAAGGCTCGGCTGTAAAAGGTGGAGAACTCGGATTTTTTTCTAGAGGTGATATGGTTCCGGAATTTGAAGCCACATCTTTTAAATTAAAGCCTGATAGCGTTTCAAAAATTATTGAAACGAAATATGGATATCATATCTTAAAATTAATCGATAGAAAAGGTGACAACATCAATGTACGCCATGTTTTAATTCGTCCTCAAACTTTCAGGTCGGATATGACATTGGCAAAAGAAAAATTAGA
>CAIUEQ010000240.1 GCA_903898215.1 uncultured Bacteroidota bacterium
CATTGGGATCGCTCGCTGGCACGCCCGGCGGTTGGTGCGCGTCAGAGGTGTGTCGCGTAATGAGGAAGCCCTTGAACACACGGGCATTACTACCGATTTGATGATTGCCCTGGCGACATTGGCGCTACTCGCTACGCTTCAGTTCATTGACGTATTCCTCGTCGGGCGCTATCGCGCAAATGTCGCTGGTGCCTATTCGGCCATTTCACAGGTAGCGAAGACCATCGTTTATGGTGCGATAATTCTTGGAAACTTCCTTCTCCCCGAAACGGCAATCGCTGATCGACGGGGACGAGACGCCTATCGCCAACTCACCATCGCAGGCGGGTTGCTGCTGATACCGGTCGCACTGCTCCTGATTGCGTCTGAGGCGGCGCCAAAAGCCTTGTTGTCGCTGGTATTCGGTTCGCGTTACGCAACGGAGTACGCCTCAATGACCAGTCTCATCCTGGCCATGGTTTTCCTAGGAGGAAGCACACTTCTCTCTGTCTACCTCTTGGGTTCCGGTCGACGTTGGCCTACACTTTGGTTGGCCATCAGCACTGTTGCTGGTTCGATATATCTCGCTCAGGCCGGTGGCGCCATAGCCGAAACGGTGCATCGGGATCTTTTGCTACAAATGGTGGTATTCCTAGGTCTCCTGTTAGCGACTTTGCGACCCCTGGGCGCAAGCGAAAAATCTGATGCCTGACGATCAGAGCCTTCTGCGCAGCTTGGTTCAATCGAGCGGTATCTCGCGCATCAATGTTGTTGCATGGCGAGACTTAGACGATCCCGAGGCGGGAGGCTCGGAGCTACACGCTGATGAAATCTTGAAGCGTTGGGCTGCAGCCGGGGTGATTATTGAGTCCAGGACTTCGGCCGTGCCTGGACGAGCTGCACGCGTTGAACGCAACGGCTACACAATCAGTCGCAGAGGTGGCAGATACCAGGTATTCCCAAGCGTTATTTTGCGGGGATTACTCGGGCGGCGATCGCACCGTCCGGATGCCGTAGTGGAAATCTGGAATGGCATGCCCTTCCTTTCGCCTATTTGGCACCGCGGCAGGCGCCTGGTGTTGCTTCATCATGTTCATGGGGAGATGTGGCAGATGACTCTGCCCGGTTTCCTGGGTCGTTTGGGCTGGCTTATCGAACATCGATTGGCACCACCGTTCTATCGTCGAACCACTATTGCGACCCTCTCCAATTCCTCTCAGCGGGAGATTGAGGAACGAATGCACCTTCATCGGGTCGCGGTTGTCCCACCGGGCATCTCTCCGACCTTCGTGCCGGGAACCGAGCGTTCGTCAACCCCGCTAGTGGTTGCGGTAGGTCGGCTCGTACCTGTAAAACGATTTGACCAGTTGATCGAATCGTTCGTAGAGGTTCACAAAATGGTCCCCACTTCCAAGTTTGTGATCGTGGGCGAGGGTTATCTGCGTACGGAACTCGAAGATTTGATTACCAGCCACGGAGCGCAGGAGTGGATCAGTCTTCCGGGGAGAATCAGCGATGGTGAGCTGCTATCCCTCTATCAACGGGCGTGGTTGGTTTCTTCGCTTTCCCTGCGTGAAGGATGGGGTATGTCGCTCACCGAGTCCGCCGCTTGCGGCACGCCATCTGTTGCGGTTGATATTGCCGGTCATCGCGATGCTGTGAAAAATGGCCAAAGCGGCCTTCTTGTCGAAGCCGAGCATGTCGCTGGAACAATTGCTAGTGTCCTGCTTGACGAGGAGAAACTCAACGACCTCCGACTAGGTGCACTGGACTACGCCCAGTCACTTACTTGGGACAGCGCCGCGCTGCAACTTTTCCAGCTGGTGAGCAAGTAGAGCTAGTCAGCCGTACGCTCAACTGTGACAACGAGGCTCATCGTTAAGAGTTCATTCAGAACGGGCACTCTAAGCAACCAGCCGAAACTCTCTGGTAAGTAGCGAGGATGGGCGCTCACAACTACCAAGCGAGGATCTTCGCGGAGCGACTGCATGACTTCGCTAATCCGCAATCTAAAAAAGTTGTCGAGATAAAATCATTTGTAAATAGAGAGATTAGTAAATTAAACGACAACCTCGACAAAAGTGTGCAAGCTTTTGGCTCTCGAAATTTTGGAGAAATTAGAAGTCGCCAGCAATACTCCATGACACATGCAAATAACCTGGCTGTGATGCTGAGTGAAATTTTGCAGAATATGCAAGAGAAACAAAGCGAAAGCAAAGCAGGAAAATCCGGTAAGAAACCAAAACCCGGAAAAGGAAGCGGTTCGGGAAAAGGAAAGGGAAAAGGGAAAGGCGGAGAAAAACCTTCGTTCGGACAAATGAAAAAAATGCAGGAGGAATTGAATAAACAATTGCGAGAAGGGATGAATAAAAATGGAACATCACCTGATGATAAAGATGGTAAAGGAGATAAACCTGGAGATAAAAACGGACAAGGAAATAAACCCGGAAAGCAAGGGCAAAACGGTGGTATGGGCAGTGAACAGTTTGCACGAATGGCTGCGCAACAAATGGCAGTAAGACAACAAATGCAAAAAATGTTGCAGCAAATGGGAAGCAAAGAAAAAGAACAATTGGGCGGAACAGGCAAATTACAAGAGCTGCAAAAACTGATGGAAGAAACCGAAAAAGAATTATACAATAAAAAATTAAGTGGAGAGTTATTGATGCGTCAGCAAGAAATTTTAACACGTTTGCTCGACTCTGAAAAAGCCGAAAGAAAACAAGAGCAAGATAATAAACGTGAAGCCGAACAAGCCAAAGAAAAGCCTCGTGTAGTTCCTCCTGATTTTGAAAAATACATTAAACAAAAAAACAAAGAGAAAGAATTATTGGAAACCATCCCCGCTGATTTGCAACCTTACTATAAAGAAAAAGCGAAAGAGTATTTTAACAAGATTGGGGATAGCAAATGAGGTAATCTGTTAATTGGTTGATTTGATAATTAATCTGTTTTTTTCTACAAACTGGTCACTATTACAGAGCTGTATTATTTTTTAAATTGGATGTCTGGTAAATATTTTTTGCTATCCTTCAACAGGTCGCTCCTATGGAGCTAGTTTATTCATCTATTTTATTTTCTACAAACAGAATGCTCCTATGGAGCTATAATTTTTCTGGTTATTAAATCGATGGCGTTAATTTATTTATTTCCCCCTATACAAATTGCTCCGTAGGAGCGCCCTGATAAATTGTTGATTTATTCTATCCATTCGAACAAATATCTTTCGTCAAATTCAATTTCAAATTTTTTAAGAAACTCTAAATATTCTTCTTTGAATGTTCTTTTCTTATGATGCTCTTCTTGATTTAAAATATATTGAATTACCTGATCAATTTGGCTTTTTGAATATGAAAAAGCACCAAAGCCTTCCTGCCAATTAAATTTTCCGTTTAACCAATTTTTGTCGTTAATAAATTTTGATGAACCAGCTTTTATATCTCTCACAATATCAGAAATTGAATATGCGGGATTTAATCCAATCAAAATATGTGTATGGTCAGGCATGCAAAAAATCGACAACATTTTTTGCTCTCTTTTTTGAACAATGCCGGTAATGAATTTATGCAATTCTTCGCGATGTTGATGAGGGATTTTGTTTTGCCTCCCTTTAACGGCAAAAACAATTTGAATGTAGATTTGAGTATATGTGTTAGGCATGTTTTTAACAGGACGCTCCTATGGAGCTAAATTATCATTTATTTTATTTTCTACAAACTGGTCGCTCCTATGGAGCTAGTTTATTTTTAAACTGGATGCCTAGAAAATGTTTTTGCATTATCTAAACAGGTCGCTCCTATGGAGCTAGTTTATTCATCTATTTTATTTTCTACAAACAGTGTGCTCCTACGGAGCTATAATTTTTCTGGTTTGAAATGATGTGGGTTGAAAAAAAATTGTTACTGAATAAACGGATCGCTCCTTCGGAACTTACTTTTTAAATTTTCTAAAACTGAATTCTGATTAATTTATACATTACCTATTCAAATTGCTCCGGAGGAGCTGCCTGTTTGTAACATTCATGAAAGGAAAAAACTTAGCTCCATAGGAGCGCCCTGAAAATTTTTGGTGGATTTAATTTTTGTATATGGTCGTACCACGGAAGACATCTAAAAAATAATCAAATGCTTTGCGATTAGATTACAAACTAATTCAACTCCACTGCACTTTTTGCTTTGGTAATTGGCAGTTTCAAAGTTTTAATTTTATCAAAACCTCCCCATACATTTTTTACTCTCAAAAACCCTTTCGACCTTAAAAACGATGCTGCAATCATTGATCGATAACCACCTGCACAATGAACTAAATATTCTTTTTCGGGATCAAGTTTTGAGAAATCATTCTTCAAATTATCTAAAGGAAAATTTACTGCTTTTGATAAATGCTCGTCATTAAACTCACTGCATTTCCTAACATCTAGAATAGTTGTTTCAGTATGTTTTGCATCCAATTCAAACTCTTCATCATCAATTGAAATCACCATATCAAAACGTTTGTTGGCATTTCTCCATGCTTCAAAACCTCCATCCAAAAATCCGGGAATATTATCAAAACCAACACGTGCCAATCGTTCGATACTTTCCTTTTCTTTTCCAATTTCTGAAACAATAATTACCGGTTTAGAAATATCAAGAATAGTTGCAGCCCAAATTGCATATTGTCCGTTCAATCCAAAATTTATTGATTTAGAAATAAATCCGTTTTCAAAAACATCACAAATTCGGGTATCAATAATTGTTGCATCTTTTTTTAATGCTTCTTCAAATTCATTAACCGAAAGGGCTTTCATTCCTTTTTCCATTAACTCATCAATTGGTAAATATCCTAGTTTATTTAAAGCAACATCTTTAAAAAAATATTCAGGTGCAGGCAATATGCCATCGGTAACTTTTACAATAAATTGTTCTTTGCTCATTTGTTGCAAAGCATAATTTCTGTGTTTCTGTTCTCCAATTGTAGAGAAAGTTTCTTTGCCAATATTTTTCCCGCAAGCACTTCCTGCTCCATGTGCCGGATATACAATTACATCATCTGCAAGCTTCATTATTTTGTTATGCAATGAGTCGTATAACATTCCCGCTAATGTTTCTTTACTCATCAAGCCGTCCAACAAATCCGGTCTACCAACATCACCAACAAATAAAGTATCGCCTGTAAAAAGTGCGTGGTCTTTACCCTTTTCATCTTTCAATAAATAACAACTTGATTCGGGTGTATGACCGGGTGTATGCAATAATTTTATTTTTATTTTTCCTACAGAAAACTCTTCATCATCTATTGCAATATGAGATTTGTAACCGGGTTGAGCCGTTGGTCCGAATATTATTGTTGCTGCTGTTTTTTTTCCAAGATCAATATGACCGCTCACAAAATCGGCATGAAAATGTGTTTCAAAAATATATTTGATTGTTGCCTTTCGTGATTGAGCCAACTCAATATATTCATGATAATCGCGTAATGGATCGATGATAGCTGCCTCGCCATCTGATTCGATATAATAGGCAGCTTGCGCTAAACAGTTGGTATAAAGTTGTTGAATAAACATGGGTTATAAATTATTGAAATGATATAACGATAAAACAAAAATTAACAGCAACATCTATTTTTTATTTGGTATAGTTCCAACAAAGTCTTTTAAGTAAAATGGTTCGAAATAGGCGACATCTTCAAATTGCTTTTCGAGAAATAATTTTTGTGCAATGCCGTTCATGTTTAAAGCTGAACATTTTATGTCGTCAATAAATTTCGCATTTGGGTGAGTGAAAATATTTTTGCATTTAGCACTTCCATTTCCAAAAAAATACACTTCCGAAATTTCAAGCAAATCAGCAAAAGAATTTTCATCAATTATTTTTGCTTCAGTTTTTTTTATGCTATTCATCTGATTATCGAACACCGCACAATACACTTCCATTCTTCTGGCATCCAACATCGCACAAAAATTTGCCTTTTGAATATTATTATTTTTAATTATTTCGTGAGCTAGAGATTCTAAAGTATTAATTGCAATCAATGGAATATCTAAAGCATAACACAACCCTTTAGCCGTGCTCACTCCAACACGTAAACCGGTATAACTTCCCGGACCTTTACTTACAGCAATAGCATCCAAGTTTTTTAATTCAATGTTGGCGTCTTTCATCACAGCTTCTATCAATAAAGTTATTTGCGAAGCATGAGCATTGCCTTCGTGATTTTCTCGAAGCGCAATCAATTTGTCATCTTGCAATAAAGCAACAGAACAAATTTCAGTAGCGGTTTCTATACAAAGGAGGTTGAACATGCAGCAAACATAAACAGGTTTTAATAGAAGTAGAAATCAATCTCCATTTTTAAAAGATGCCCTTTCAACAATTTAAAAAATAAATGCTCGCTGTTTGATGATATTTAATAAATTCGCATTTACCGCATATGACCAAACGTTGGATACATAAACCCGAACCTGATTCAGAAATTGTTGAAAAACTTTCAACAGCACTGAATATCAATAGGATTTTATCCGGTGTATTGGCTCAACGCGGATTAAAAACTTTTGAGTGTGGCCGAAAGTTTTTCCGCCCACAATATGCCGATTTGCATGATCCGTTTATTATGAAAGGAATGGACATTGCCCTAACAAGAATCGACAAAGCCATTGCCAACAATGAGAAAATTTTAGTATACGGAGATTATGATGTTGATGGCACTACAGCAGTAGCAACAGTTTACGCTTTTTTTGCCGAGCGTTATCCCAACATGGATTTTTATATTCCGGATCGTTATAGCGAAGGATATGGAATATCTTTAAAAGGAATTGACTGGGCTTCCGAAAATAATTTCTCTCTCATCATCGCTTTAGATTGCGGAATAAAAGCAGTAGATAAAATTGCTTATGCAAACGAAAAAAATATTGATTTCATAATTTGTGATCACCACTTACCGGGTGATGAAATTCCGGCAGCTGTAGCTATTTTAAATCCCAAGCAAAAGGATTGTATTTATCCATTCAAAGAATTATCGGGATGCGGCATTGGTTTAAAACTGATACATGCTTATAGCATCAAACATAAAATCGATTTTAAAGCTGTTGAACAATTTATGGATCTTGCTGCCATCAGCATTGCATCCGATTTGGTTCCTATTGAAGATGAAAATAGAGTGATCGCTCATTTTGGGTTAGTGAAGTTGAAGAAAAATCCAAACAACGGCCTTCGTGCTTTGCTTGAAGCTTATGCCATCAAACCTGAATTATCAATTAGCGATGTGGTTTTTTTTATTGGCCCGAGAATTAATGCAGCAGGAAGAATTGCTGATGCAAAAGATTCGGTGAGGTTGATGATCTCAAAGGATTATGAAAAAACAAAAGCCATTGCCGAGTTGGTTAATCAACACAATAGCGACCGAAGAAATTTTGATAAAGACATTACCGAAAAAGCTTTTGAAATGATTGAACGTGACAGCACATTTCACGAACGCAAATCAACAGTACTGTTCCATAATGAGTGGCATAAAGGTGTGATTGGAATTGTTGCATCAAGGTTGATCGAAAAATTTCACAGACCAACAATAGTTCTTACCGAATCAAATGGATTAGCAACAGGTTCTGCTCGCTCAGTTGAAGGATTTGATTTATATAGTGCCATTGAAGAATGTGCCGATCTGCTTGAACAATACGGTGGCCATACACATGCCGCAGGACTAACCATGCAGCTTGATAACGTTAAACTTTTTGCTGATAAATTTGAAAGCGTAGTTTCAAAAAATATTGTTGAACGAAGCCTTACTCCCGAAATTGAATTTGATGAAGAAATTCTTTTACGTGCCATCACTCCAAAATTTTTTAGTGTGCTCAAGCAATTTTCACCATTTGGGCCGGGCAACCAAAATCCGATTTTCATGAGCAAAAATGTTTGGGAAGTTGGCGATGTGATGATTGTGGGAAATAATCACCTTAAAATGAGCATTACTCAAGAAGATGGTGGCCGAATTTTTAAAGCCATCGGTTTTGGACTTGGCGAACATTATGAAAAAGTTGCTCAAGGAATCTCGTTTGATATGTGTTATACCATCGAAGAAAATCATTTTAACGGACACGTAAATCTTCAGCTAAACATCAAAGACATCAGTTTTAAATCATAACAAAAAAAATTACTCGCTTGACAGCAAGTTGTTTAAGTGCATTTTAAGCGATTTAAAACCCATTTAATTTCTCCTTTTATTTTTCTTAAAAAGCAGTTTGTATTATTTCAACCAAATCATACATTTGCATCCCCGTCCGAAAAAATATTCGGGCAGCCCATTTTGTCCGATGGTGTAACTGGCAACACATCTGGTTTTGGTCCAGAAAAGTCTAGGTTCGAGCCCTAGTCGGACAACAAATTAATAGAATTGCCGGTCGATTGTAGTCCGGCAATTTTTAAAATTGTACAATTATCATTTCAAAAAAATGTCACCACATAACGAGGTTAAACTTTTTTCTGGTAGAAACTCCCGCTACTTAGCGGAAAAAATTGCTGCCGACTTTGGCCAGCCACTTGGTGATTTAACCGTTTCGCAATTTAGCGATGGCGAAATCCAACCAAGCATTAACGAGTCGGTAAGAGGTTGCGATGTGTTTTTTATTCAGTCAACTTTTCCAAATGCAGATAATTTAATGGAACTGTTGCTGATGATAGATGCAGCAAAACGCGCTTCAGCACATTATATCACGGCAGTGATTCCTTATTTTGGAATGGCTCGTCAGGATAGAAAAGACAGACCTCGTGTTTCTATAGGTTCGAAAGTTGTGGCCGATATGCTTAAAGCTGTTGGCGCAAGCCGTGTAATGACAATGGATTTACACGCTCCACAAATACAAGGATTTTTTGAAGTGCCTGTTGACCACTTAGATTCATCGGTAGTATTCATTCCTTATATCCGCGATTTAAAAGAAACCAATTTAATTTTAGCTTCACCTGATATGGGTTCTTCAAACAGAACCAGAAATTTTGCCAGAGCTTTAAATTTAGATATGGTAATCGTTGATAAAGAAAGAAAACGTGCAAATGAAATTGCTTCGATGACTTTGATCGGTGATGTTTCAGGAAAAGATGTGATCTTAATTGATGATATTATTGATACAGGTAACACTTTAGTGAAGTCGGCACAAATGCTAAAAGAAAAAGGAGCATTAAGTGTACGTGCAATGTGTACTCATCCTGTTCTTTCAGGTAAGGCATACGAAACCATTGAAGCATCTGTAATTGACGAATTAGTAGTTTGCGATACCATTCCTTTGAGAAGAGAATGCAGTAAGATTAAAGTATTATCCGTTTCAACACTTTTTGCTAATGCAATAAAAAATGTAACTGAGTTTGCTTCTATCAGCTCTCTATTTAATGTAAGCGAAAATAAAACAACAAATTAAAATCCGTATAAAACTAAAGTATAACTTAAAGGGAGGATGCCACGGATGTATCTGAATTTTAAAAACAAAAACAAAAAAACAAAATGAAATCAGTTGCCATGTTCGGTTACTTGCGGGACGGAGTTGGAAAAGTATCAACTAAACTTCTTCGAAACGAGGGTAAAGTGCCATGCGTTATGTACGGCCCAAATGAGCACATCCATTTTTCAATGTATTCTGCAGATTTTAAACTTTTAGTTTATACTCCGAATGCTTACAAAGTAAAACTGGACATCGATGGAAAGATTTATCGTGCCATCTTAAAAGACATCCAGTTCCACCCCGTTAACGACTCAATCCTTCATGCCGATTTTCTTGAAATTCAAGACGACAAAGAAGTTGAAATGTTGATTCCTGTTAAACTTACAGGTAACTCTGTTGGGGTTCGTGCGGGTGGTAAACTTGCATTAAAATCTAAAAAACTTTTAGTTAGATGTTTACCTCCTAACCTTCCTGATTCTATCGAAATAAACATCGATGAATTAAATATCGGAGGTGTTATTAAAGTTGGTGAAGTGAAAGTAAGCAATATGGTATTGCTTGATTCTCCAAACAACCCAGTTGTAAGCGTTAAGGTTACAAGAGCGGTTGCTGAAGAAGCTAAAGCTTCACCTGCAGCATCAAAAGGAGCACCTGCTAAGGCTGCACCTGCTAAAGAAGAAAAGAAGAAATAATTATTTCTTTATCCTTATTCAAAACCCGAGGCCAACTGCTTCGGGTTTTTTGTTTTACAATAGCCTGTTACAACATAATCATTGTCTTTTTGAGTATATAGAAAACAACTAATGATATATACTCACTTATTTTTTCTCATCAACTTTTTTATTCAAGCCATTTAAAGTATAGATTACACTTAACTGAAAAATGTTTGATTGATTCCTGGCATTATTTCCGTTTTTTGAAATATCCATTAAACCATTATTCATTCTCCATTCGGCACTAAGTGTAAATTGTTTATTAAGTAGATAAGTTAATCCTGCACCATAACAAACACCTGCATCGCTTCTGTTAAAATTACTTGTTACGGTATGGTCAACGCCTGCGGTTTGTGGATTTTCCCAAGCATTTACTAAAAAGCCATAATAAAAACCTGCATCAATAAATGGTTTTAGTTTATTGCCATATTGCAGCCTAAATAATACAGGCAATGTTGCATAATGCAAGTATTGCGTTTTGTTATAGGTAAGAGTAATATCGCCATTAGTGTTAGTATAATTTATATCGCCATTGCTACCTTTTTGTTCCTAGTTGAGTTCACTTACCAAAA
The DNA here is from genome assembly GCA_903898215.1 of uncultured Bacteroidota bacterium. GTDB lineage: Bacteria > Bacteroidota > Bacteroidia > UKL13-3 > UKL13-3 > CAIUEQ01. Next base: position 10,671 of record CAIUEQ010000240.1, read on the forward strand.
CAAAATAAGCATCAAAAGCATATTGCAAATTAACTCCCATTTTAAAACCGTTATTGCTTTTAGTATAGGGTGCATTATTTGATACCGATGAATTAGAATAGGCGCAGTTAACTCCAATTGTTATTGTTTGTGCATGTATTACTACACTAACAAATAATAGTATACTTAAACATATTGCTTTCATTATTTTACTATTTGTTATTATTACATTATTTAGCAACAACAATTTTCTTTGTTTCGGTGTAGCCATCATTTGTAGTAAAAGTACAGAAGTAAATTCCGTTATCCAATAAATCCATATTTACAGGCACGGTAAACCTTCCTTGTGTATAGTGTGAATCATCCAATATTTTATAGATTGATTTACCTGTAACATCAAAAATTGAAATGGTTACCGTTTCATCTTTCTTTAAGGTAAAATCAATAGCGCAAGTATTTTTGGAAGGATTTGGATAAGGATTAAAAGTAATACCATATTCTTCTCTTAACTTTTGAATAGGATTGTTATCTAGGTGGAACCATGCAGTTTTTCCAAATATATTTGCTTTGTATTTCGGGTATAATGTTGAATTATTATGGCAATAATCTGATAAATTATTTTGCAATACAGGGTTCAAAGGTTGATTACAAGGTATTGGGAATTTTCCAACCGCTAAAGTAATATCTGGTGAAATGCTTGAGTTGGGTGTAACATCAATTTCAGTAACCGCATAAATTTTCACTTTTGCATTATTTGTTGTTGTTAAATCTCCATTGATTGAAATTTTGCCTTGAGAATAAATATTTTAATCACTTGAATAATTTGTAGTACCGATGTTTAAGTCGCCATTAATATTAAAACGGATCTTATTATTTGCCAAAGACAAATTAGTTTCATCCGTTTTATAAATATTTGAATCTGTCAAGTAGGTATATAATTGTAAGGATCTTTGATTCGGTTCACCAGCATAATCGTTTTCATATTCTGGTTCAAACTTTATATTGAGATAAACTCTTCCATAAGGTAATAGATTTTCATTAAGATAATAATAATATAACCCATCATCCAATTTTTCAAATCTAAAATATTTCTTCCAAGTTAAATCTTGATTACTACCAGGATTGTCTGATAAATCTGGGTGATGACTAATATCTTGTATTTCTAAAGGCTTAATTGTTGTGCCTTTAGGAATATAGGAAATTTGAGCAACTAAATCTGATAAACATTCAATATTAACATACGGGGTTAAGAATACATCTTTTATCCTTCTAGTATCCACATTAACTTCGTGCAATAGATGTATTGCATTTTTAATATCATAATTATTTTCAATGTATTGATAAGCTACCATTTCAATTTGAAGAGCAGCTTCAACTTTTGTTTTAGCTGGAATTAATTTTATTATATCGTATAGAGAATTCTATCAGGTATAGAATATGTCATTGTAACACCTTTCGGATAATTCATAGTAGCAGGATCCGGCAACCCGTATGCTCCCCCAATAAAATTTATTGGATGTTTATCAATCATATCAAGCTCATATTTACCAACAGGTTTTTTCAAAACTGCAAATTGACCAAGTACTTCATTGTACATTGGATAATCTGGCTCGGGATGAGTTGGACTTGAAATCAAATCTCTTATTTCAGGACGAGATTCACTATAAAGTGAACCTGGTATAGTAATGATTGGTTGATCGGTATTCGTAACGACACCAGTTATTTTGCCGGTAAATGCAAGCTCACCTTGAACAACCGTTGATTGCGGAGGAGTAGTTGAGTTACTTACATCATCGAACATTAATGAGCTAAAAAAATTAAGTGCAACTGAAGGGACGTCAATATTATCTCTAACATCTTTTACTTGTTGAATACCAGAATAACCCATTCCAAATTTTATTCCATCAACTAAAAAATTTACACCATCTTTAAATATTTGTTTATAATCAATATTGGCTTTATTACCAGAGTTATCCCAATCAGTCCTCAACTTTTCTAATGTGTTATAAGTTTGTGTTAGACTTATTGTATTGTAACTATTATCGGAAAGTACTGAGGATAAAAAATCAGCATTTTTAGTAAAATCAAAATTTGATATTTCGGTATTTGAGGCAAGCAAACGTCCTTTTGCTTTTAGATCGAATTGCATTATTTGTTCAAACTTAATTCTTAAAGCTTGCTCGAATAAACATGCGCAAGGATCGTAACCCATTTGAAAATCTGCATACAAAAATTCGCTGTTTGTTGTTGACATAATTGCACTTGAACTTGACTCAGTAATTTTTGTAGATTGGTCAAGGGTTTGCACTAAACCCCCAACTGGACTTAGTAATGCACTATTTTGAAAATTATTTCCTGAATAAGCATCAGGGTCACCTGAATTCACAAATGAAACAGTAACATTTACTTTATTCGTTATTGTAGTGTTTTGATTATTTAATGCAGCCCAAACTCTCAGAATTCCATTGTATTTATTATATAAAACAAAATAAGGGAAAGCCATATTTGCTGTTATCTGAGTTCCATTTTGCAAATAGCCAAAATCACGTTTAACAATTTCCCATCCATTACGTGGCCAAAAATCACTTATTAATCCTTTTGAAACAATTCCATTATGATTAGGCCAAGTATTAAAATATGGATTCACTATTGTACTTGACAAATAATATAATTTATTGATGTTTAAACTCGAATTAGTCCAATCAAAGTTGTTTGTTTCGAACGATCTTGCCAATGGACCAGGATGTGGCCTTGTTGGATCTGTGAGTGTGCCATTATGAGGGGGAAAGTATTGCGAATACACAAGTGTTCTAAACAGTATTGTAGTTAATAATAATATATACAATTTTTTCATAATGATTTTTTATTGAATTTTATAGCCGTTAAAGATGGCTGTGTCTTTATTATTATTTGTTGCCCGAATGATCAGTTTACCTGTATTGCTATCAATTTTCGCATATGATCTTCCTATACAAACTGGAATACCAAATGAAATTTCCCTGTATCCGTAATAAATGTCATCTGTGTATTCAAAACATTTTGTTGAAGTATTTGTAAAACGAAGTTTAACAACTGGCCCATTTGGTAACATTTTTTGCCAATAAAAAAAACCGACAGTATCAATTTGTGAAGATTTATTCCACGAGCCCACAAAAACTCCTTTAATGAGATTGCTGGTGTCACAAATAAAAAATAGCCTTTTAGATTTGCTATCAACTCCTGAATCATTTGGAAAACATTTCACATAAGGAGCTCTTCTTATTGTTAGTGAAACATCAACAAAATTAACCAGATTAGTATGAGTTATCCAGTTAGAGGGAAATTGCATTGTTACACTTCTCCTTTGAAAAGTATCTGTTCCTATGCGCCATAAGTAAGTTGAAGCAGTTGAGTCTTTTGCAGTAAAAGTTACATAACTATTTGAAACTGTATCTGTATTATAATAATCCCAACCATCAAGTATTGGAACATTTCCGAATGCTTCCATCATTGTAAAATCTGCATTTGTAGGCAATTTGCCATAGCATGGGTCATAATTTATACAATGCGAATTTGATGGATCTTTACAAGGTTCAGGTGCATTATCTTTGCATGAAACAAAGTAAAACAATATCATAAATTGAAATAATACTTTCATAAATAAGCTAATTTATTACTTGACTAATTTAAGTTTAAATTCATCAATTTGTTTTTGCTGCTGTATAATATATAAAGTAAGTTCTTCTACTTTTTCTAAAAGCTTTGCTTGCATTTCGCCAATATCAACACCCTCTTCATTTTTGTATTCATCAGCCGATTTAATATTTGGTAAATGTTTGTTTTCATTAATATATTTTTCAACATCAGTTAACGGCATCAAATTATAATTTTTTGCAAACACATAATCGGGAATTACAGCAAGTGTTACAGTTACTTTACGTGCCCAAACTTCTCCGGTATTGTTTACTTTAAATATATTATTACCGGTATTATCCGACATTAAAAAAGTATTTAATACATGAAGCTGAGCCAGTGGGTTTGCAATACCAACTCCAGTTTTACCATTAACATCAATAATAAAATTTGTTAAATAAGTGCTAGGTAAAGTTTGGTTATAGCTACTTAGATTTATTACTGTTCTGGATAAAAAAATAGGTTCATTTACTAATGAAGTTATAGGTAAAGTGCCACCACTTGGTTAATTGTATTGAACTTTGTTAAGGTTAAACTTTTTTGAAAAGATCCAAAACCTGGAGCAGAAGGTGAAAGCGGATTATAAGTCAACGGTATACTCCATACTGAACAATTTCTTGTTGTCCATCGGGTGTGGTTGTGCTTATACCAACTTGGCTATTTGTAGTAACAGGATTTGTACCGCTCCATTGAGCACTTGCATAAAAAGTTGTTGCAGTTAATAATAAAAAAAGTGGAATAAGTTTTTTCATAATCAGTTATGTTTTTGTTTCATCAAAAGTGTGTAAACAAAAATTAACAATTCAATTTAATATTGGGGAATACCCCAAAAATCAGGGTTTTCCCAATATCTTAATTTAATAGGTTTACATTCGAACATCAAAGCAAATAATATTCGAAATTGAAAACACCTATAAAAATTGCAACAATAGAAGACGAATTTGGATGGCAGTACCTTATTAAAAGAGAAGTTGAAAAGGAAAATATTTTTAAAATAGCACTTGCAACTAAATGTGGTGATGATTTTTTTGAGCAATATAATCATGCACAACAGCCACTCGATTTTGTTTTGCTTGATATTAATTTGCCATGCACTCCCGGTATTGAAGTAGCAAAGCGCATAAAAAAAGAGTATCCTAACTTACCAATTATTGTTTTTACATCATCAAAACACCGAAGCGATAGAATGGATTTTGTATCAATAGAGGTAAATTATTATATAAGCAAAGCAAGAATCACCAAACTGCACGAAGATTTAAAAATTATTATGGGTTTAGGCAACAGCAAATATAAACATCGTTTATTGCCTATTCCCTACAATCATTACCATTTTTTTGAACTTATTTGTGCCGAGAAAACAAGTATTGAAATGGCTGATATATTAAATGTAAACCCTAAAAATATTGATTACCTGCAAAAAACTATTTGCGATTATTACCACCTAAACAATAGCAAACTTGCATTAATGGATTTTGCCCGTTCGTATGATATTATGTAATATATAACCGCGAAAAGCTAAAAAACTTTACGACTTTATAACGCTATAATTCGCTCATTTTGTTGCCACAGAAAGGCTTTTTGTTTCACAGAAACTTTACCATAAGTTTGTCTGTTAGTTATTGAACGATAATTAAAAAATATACTCACCATATCGCAATACTGTTAACGGCAATTTTCTTCATTACCTTTTTGCCGTTCAATGCATTTCATCAGCACCAAATTGATGAACATAATTTTGCTATAGCTTCTCACCAAAAAAATCATTTCTGTGAAATCGATAAAAACTTTTGTGCTGGCGATAATCCTGTTTTATGTGGACACGAACATCATATCAATGCCCCAGTAGAAAAGTGCTTTACTTGCCAGTTTCATTTTGAAAAAACGTTTGATGCACTCCCTATGTTTTCTTGCAAAATGATTTCATCTCAAATTAATGAACATCAAATTTACATTGCACATGAAGCCACTCTTGCTGCAAAAATAATTAGTAATAAAGGCCCTCCTGTTTCAGTGTGATTTTTTAACACAAAGCACATAAAGAAAAGTTATAAATAAGCCTCTAAGATATTTTTTGCCAATTTGTGCTCTTAACTTTTTTCTTAAATCCTTCGTGACTTTGTGTACAAATAATTTTTTCGTTTTTATTTATAAAATCATCCATGAAAAAAATTTCTAAAAAAAACATACTAAAGTTATTCACCTTAACCTTTGTATTTATTGGATTTAATGTATCTGCTCAGAATTCTCTCAGCGGAAAAATTACCGATATTAAAACTAAGGAACCGCTAATTGGTGCGGTAATATACATTCACGATTTAAAAACCGGAGCTGCTGCTGCAATAGATGGATCATATCATATCGACCGTTTGCCAATAGGAAAATTTTTAGTGGAAGTAAATTACACTTCCTATAAAAGCAAAGTTGTTTTGGTTAATGTAAATGGAAATACAACTCTTGATATCGAACTTGAAGCAAGCATTGCCGAGTTGCACGAAATTGTTGTAACAGGTGCTTCGCGAGCATCGGATATTAAACGTAATCCGGTTTCAATTGTTACCCTCGACAGAAAACAATTGGATCAAACTATCAGCACAAATATTATTGACGCCCTATCGAAATTACCGGGTGTGAGTGCAGTTACAACTGGACCGAATATTTCAAAACCTTTTATCCGTGGTTTGGGATACAATAGAATTTTAACTTTATATGATGGTCAGCGACAAGAAGGAAATCAATGGGGAGATGAACATGGTGTGGAAATAGATGAATATGCTATCGATAAAATTGAAGTGGTAAAAGGTCCTGCAAGTTTAATATATGGCTCAGATGCTTTAGCCGGTGTAGTAAATTTACTTCCCACTAATCCATTGCCAAGTGGAACGTTAAAGGGAAGCGTTCTATCAAACTACCAAAGTAATAATGGCTTGATTGGTTTATCGGCATCACTTGGCGGAAACAATAATGGTTTTATCTGGAATGGAAGAATTTCGCACAAAGAAGCTTCAAATTATCAAAATGCAATTGATGGCAGGGTTTACGGAACAGCATTTAATGAATATGATGCAAGTGGAATGATCGGAATAACAAGGCAATGGGGATATTCGCATTTAAACTTTTCGGTTTATGATGACGTGCAAAGCATTCCGGATGGCAGCCGTGATTCAATTACTCGTGCATTCACAAAACAAATTACTGAAGCAGATACTTATCGACCTATTGTTTCAAAATCGGATTTAAGTTCTTATCAAATCCCTACATTACATCAGCATATTCAACATTTCAGAATCTATCTCGCAAATAATTTTATCATCGGAAAAAGTAAACTCGCTGTTAATTTAGGCTATCAGGAAAATGTAAGAAGAGAATTTAGTCACCCCGAGAATGCTGATATAGCAGGACTTTACCTGAATTTAAAAACCGTTACCTATGATGCAAAATATTATTTTCCCGAAATAAAAGGTTGGGAAACAACTGTGGGTGTTAATGGAATGTATCAGTTAAATATTAACAAAGGAACTGACTTTATTATTCCTGATTATTCTCAATTTGATATTGGTCCGTTTTTATTCGTAAAAAAAACAATTAAAAAATTAGATGTAAGTGCAGGCGCACGATATGATGTTCGCTTTTTTAACAACGAAAATCTTTATGCCACAACAAATTCGCAAACGGGATTTGAAATGATTACAGCTGATACTAATGGCGCAACCCAACATTTTACAAAATCTTCACACACTTTTACTGGTGCATCAGGAAGTATAGGAGCAACTTATAGTATCAACGAAAATATTATCATTAAAGCAAATATTGGCAGAGGATTTAGAGCTCCAAATGTTTCAGAAATTTCGGCAAATGGGGTACATCCCGGAACAACGATTTATCAATTAGGTAACCCGAATTTTATACCTGAGTTTAGTTTACAAGAAGATCTTGGAATATTATTTTCATCAAAACATGTTTCGGGAGGACTCGAAATTTTTAACAACGATATCAGTAATTATATTTTCAATCAAAAATTAACAAACAGTAAAGCTCAGGATTCTGTAGTTGTTTCGGGAAATCAAACCTTTCAATTTCAACAGGCTAATGCCAATATTTTTGGAGGAGAAGCTAATATTGATATCCACCCGCATCCTTTAGATTGGTTGCATTTCGAGAATGCTATTTCTATTTTATATGCGATAAATAAAGGTGCAAATAATGACAGCTCAAGATTTCTTCCTTTAATTCCACCACTTCATACGCGCTCGGAATTGCGTGCTGATATCAGAAAAAAATTTACTTATGTTTCATCATTGTTTGTGAAAGTTGAAATGGAATATTTTGCCTCTCAGGATCGTGCATTTTTAGCATACAACACCGAAACTACCACACCCGGATATACTTTATATCACGCAGGATTTGGTTGCGACATCACAAGCAAAAAAGGAAACGTATGGTGCAAAATAAATGTGCTGTGTAATAATATTTCGGATGTTGCCTATCAATCAAACATGAGCAGATTAAAATATCTTGAGCCATATCCAAACAACAATACCGGACGAAGTGGTATTTATAATATGGGAAGAAATTTGTCGGTAAAACTTATTTTTCCATTGAACTTTAAATAGCAAAAAGCAATTGCTTAATCTAACAATTTAACCTTGCCTTCGAATAATTTTTTCAACTCGATTTTTAAAATCAACTCACAATTAAAAACTTTTCCGTTGCTGAATTTAATTTTATAAGGCTCCCCCGACATCGAAGAAACTGAAGCGATTTTTTCAATAAAATCTTCTGCTGTTTTTATTTTATCTCCAGCTTTTTCGTATTTCATCTTCAAATGATTAGCTGCATCTAAAGGCTTGTATTCGCTGCCATTGCGAATAAATATTGCATCTTTAAGTGTACTAACATAAGCAATCAAATGGTCGATTTTTTGCTCTTCAGTAAATGAGGTTTGGGCAGCAACAAAAAATGGCAGAAAAAATATCAGGCAGATAAAATTTTTCATTGTGCTAATTTTTTTTAGAATTATTTTTTATGTGCAACCACAAAAATATCCCAGGTAAAATCTAAACGATCTTTGGTAAGAAAAAAATCTTTAGAAGTGATATTTAAGGTATCGTTATTTTGTTCCTTTAAATCTTTTCTCATCATCGATGTTAAAAAATTATAGGGTTTAACAATCCATGAAGCCGGTACCATTTTATGAATTCCTAGTGGATCGAACATCAATATTTTTTTTGCCCATCGTGAATTCTCTTCATAATAATTGTTCACTTTCTCATTGCCTTGCAACCCTTCAATCTCGAAACTTTCGAATACCGATGCGATCTCTTTTTTCATTTCATCAAAAGTGTATTCATGCACATGAAAAGGATTTCGTGCAATGCTCATTTTAATATTTGGTGTGGTACAAATAAAAACTCCACCCGGTTTTAATACTCTATAAACATCTTTGATAAATCCAATACGATCTTCAATATGTTCGATAAACTGAAATGCAGTTACAACATCTTTACTGTTATCATCAAGTGGAATTGGTGGAACTTTTCCTGCTTTAAAAGTTAGGTTAGTTTTTGCAGCATGCTTTTTTCTGGCATCCTCAATTGTTACTTCACTGTAATCAACACCAACAGTTGATTTGGTATAATCGGCAAGATAAGTTGTGCCATAACCATCGGCACAGCCAATATCAGCAGTTTCTTTATCACGAATAAAATCGCGTGCAAACTCATACGCATAAAAACAACGCTGAACAGTAACGTTATTGCTATCTTCAAAACTTGGTCTTTCTCTATCGAACATTTTATGGTTATTGTTAAATGAGTGAATAGGTTATTGGTTATTGAGTTATAAAGTAAGATAGAATGATCAATCACTTCAAACCTCAAACTAAAAACACAAACTCTTATTTTCTTGGCAAAAATAATCAATTGTATAACTTTGACTAACGTAAAAACAAAATACATGGATTTTAAAAATGCCCTTCAATTTTTAGTGAAATTGAAAAAGAACAACAACAAAGAATGGTTTGATAAGAATAAAAAAGAATATGATGAATTACGCAAAGAAATCATTTTGTTTGTTACGGGGATGATCAAAAATTTACGTTCGTTTGATGAAGGAATTGCAGGACTAGAAGCCAAACAATGCATGTTTAGAATAAACCGTGACATGCGTTTTTCAAAAGACAAATCGCCATACAAAACTAATTTCGGACTAACCTTTAACCGTGGTGGCAAAAGTTCGCCCTATGCCGGCTATTACTTGCATATTCAACCGGGCGAATGTTTTATTGCAGGAGGAAGTTACGCGCCAACTCCCGAGCATCTTGCAGCAATCAGGCAAGAGATAGATTATAATTTTGATGAGTTTAAAAAGATCATCAGCAACAAAGAATTCAAAAAATATTTTGGTGAGTTGAGAGGAGATAAATTAGTTCGTCCGCCAAAAGGGTATGAATTAGATAATCCTGCAATTGAATTTTTAAAACACAAACAATTTTTGATGTGGCATGAGTTTGATGAAAAAAAATTATCTGAAAAAGATTTTGAGAAATATTGCAGCAACGTTTTCAAAGCTATGAAACCTATGCTTGATTTTGTGAATAGGACTATTGAAGCTTAACTATTAAAATCCGAAAACAATTTTCGTTCAAGTAATCTTAACTAATAAAAAACAATACCCTTGGTTAAACTATTAGCCTCAAATTTCAGGTAATACTTTATTTCATTTCAACGCCTAAATTCCATAAAACAAAACTCCACATATCGGTGGCATCTTCAATTAATTTTGCTGTTGGTTTTCCTGCGCCATGTCCGGCTTTACTATCAATGCGAATGATTGTTGGATTGCCATCACGTTTTTGTTTTGATTGTAATTCGGCAGCAAATTTAAACGAATGAGCAGGTACAACTCTGTCATCATGATCTGCAGTCATAATCATTGTTGCAGGATAATTTATTCCATCCATCACATTGTGCAATGGCGAATATTTTATCAAATAATTAAATTGTTCGGCACTGTCGCTTGTGCCATATTCAACAGCCCATCCCCAACCAATTGTAAATTTATGATAACGTAACATATCCAATACTCCTACTTGTGGAATGGCTACTTTAAATAATTCGGGACGTTGTGTGATACATGCACCAACTAATAATCCACCATTACTTCCTCCATTGATTGCAAGTTTTTCGGGTGATGTATATTTTGCGCTTATCAGATATTCGGCAGCTGCAATAAAATCATCAAATACTGTTTGCTTTTTTTCTAACATACCTGCTCGATGCCAATCTTCACCATATTCTCCACCTCCTCGTAAATTAGCGATTGCATACACGCCTCCATTTTCCAAGAACATCATTCTTGAAACACTGAATGAAGGTGTGAGGCTAATATTAAATCCTCCGTATCCATACAACATTGTTGGATTGTTTCCGTCAAATGCAATACCTCTTTTATGGATAATAAACATTGGAATATTTGTTCCGTCTTTGCTGGTATAAAAAACTTGCTTTGTTTCAAATTCATCAGCATTAAATCGCACTTCTGATTTACGGAAAACATCTGATTTTCCGGAGTTGATATCATAATGAAAAATTTCACCTGGATTAGTAAACGATACGTAAGAATAAAATAATTCTCTGTCTTCTTTTTTTCCTCCAATTCCACTTACTGTTCCTATTCCCGGAAGGATAATTTCGTGTTCCATTTTTCCTTTATAATCATATTGAAACACGCGCGAACTGGCATCTTTCAAAAAAACAGGAAACAATTTCCCACCAGCGGTACCAACGTTTTCCAATAGATCATTTGATTGTGGAATAATATCTTTCCAATTTTTTGGAGCTGAATTATTTGGATCAACTTCCACCAAACGATATCGAGGTGCACCTAAATCGGTTACAGCAAAAATTTTATCTCCGTTGTTGTCAATTACATTAAAATTATTTTTAAATCCGGGGAATAATGTTTTAAAGATTTTTTCATTTTTTGAAAGATCCTGAACCAAAACTTCAGTTCCTGTTGTTCCTTCCGAAACATTAATTAATAAAAATCTTTCGTCTTCTGTAATCGAAGCATTGAAGTATCGAAGGGGATGCGCTTTATCTTCAAAAATTAATTTATCTGCTACTTGTAATTTACCAATTTCGTGGTAGTAAATTTTCATGAATTTATTTTGATTGCTGAACTCTTTTCCTTTTGATGGCTCATCGTAACGGCTATAATAAAAACCATTTCCACGCCATGTTGCTCCACTAAATTTTACCCATTTAATTTTATCGGTTAATTTCTTTTTAGTTGCAACATCCATCACATAAATCTCATTCCAATCGCTACCCGAAGCAGCAGTACCAACAGCACATAATTTATGATCTTTTGAAAAAGTATAACTCGCTAATGAAACTGTTCCATCTGCTGATAATATATTGGGGTCGATAAATACACTAGGCGTTCCTTTCAATCCCAATTGATAATATAAAATACTTTGATTTTGTAATCCATCATTTTTAAAGAAGAAATAATATTCGCCTTCTTTAAACGGAGCTGAGAATTTCGGGAAATTCCAAATTTCGGTTAATCTTCTTTTTATTTTATCACGAAATGGAATCTGATTTAAGTAATCATGTGTTACTTTATTTTCAGCTTTTACCCATTCTCGCACATCGCTTGCTGTGTCGTTTTCGAGCCAACGGTAAGGGTCAGCAATTTTTTTTCCTGCATACTGATCAACTGTTAGATCTTTTTTTGCTTTTGGATAAGCGCCAATTGGAATTTCGGGTGTTGCCATTTTTATGTTGAATGCAAATAATAAAGCGACTGTGAAAAGTAAAAATATTTTTTTCATGATGAATGAATTTAACGTGTCAAATATAATTGAAGAATGAATGGATTAACTGCATAAAAAATTTATTGAATAGTATATCGAATAGAGAAACCTCCACTTTGAATAATTGTTTGATATTGATTTGAAGTGTATGGTGTTGTTGATGTGCGCTGATAAAAAATTCTCAACATCAACTTTGAATTAATCATATAATCAATATTTGGTTTTAAGGTAAATACACTCTGTCCGCTTAGTGGATCATTAGATGGCAAATCAAGTTTCCGCACTTTAGTTACCTGATCACGAATAGAAATATCTAACCTGAAATTTATATCATTATTCAACACTCTTTTTCTTCCTCCGATATTAAAAGGCAGTACTAATTTTGTTGTTCGATAACCTGCACCGAAAACAAATTCATTTCCAGCTTGCTCGGTAACTTGCAAACTGCTCATACTAAAGTTCAATGTTCTATCGCGATTGTATTTAAAAGTTGTAGTAATATTTTTTATAAAGGTAATATCTACTCCAATAAATGGCCCCCACTTTTCTACAATTGAAAATGATTTTATTTGATATTGCGGGGTATAATCTTTGGTGATGCTGCTTTGAGATCCTGTGGTATCCCATGTGCTCGCATAATTCCCAACATTATATGTTGAAGTATACATATTGCTGATAGAAATATTAGGAGCAAATTCTTTTATCGCTTCAATTTTCGAGAGTCCGTTATAAGTAATTTTCCAATTGGGAATAGGAATTTTCGGGAAAGCCGTTAGTCCAATATTATTTGCATCAGATCCACTGTATGCTGCAAGAAATGCAGGAATCAAAACATCTTGAGAGTTCCGGCTATACCCAACAGGAAATCCATTTTCATCAATTCCCTGTGAAGGTCGTGATGATTTATTTTGTTCGGCTAATCGGTTAGCAATAATTATTCGGTTGTTTTCAAATTGTTGAAAAACATTGGAAACACCACTTGAATTTTCGGGCGAAAATGTTGTTTGAAAAACATTGTAAGAAATAGAATAAGTTCCTGTTTCAGTTAATGGTGTTACATCATGATGCGTTTGTGTTGATGAATCATATTTAAACAAAGCCGAACTGGATAGTGTTTGACTTTTGGAAACATTTAGTTCGATACGAAAATCAGAAATTGGTTCAAGGGTAACCTTTCCGGAAATTTGTTGACGCAAATCTTTCATGTAAAATTCTGAGACTCTTGTATCGTTAGAAAGCCAACCATTTTGGGCTGCCTTATTTCTAAAATCGTCATCCTGCATTCCCGAAATAAATGCAAAACCCGGAGCACCAAGTGCGTTGTTTTCTCCAAAATTATTTGGCTTTGCCGAAAAGCCCGGCAAGGTTGTTCCTTCAGTTTGATTTCCTGTAAGTGAAATATTTTTCAGCATCATCAAAACCTTTAAAGTATAAACAAGAGCAGGTGGTTTTTTGGGAGGTTCAACAGTTTCGGTAGCATTATCAGTTGCTGCTGGCTTTCCTTTTCCTGTAACTTTTTTATCATCTTTCTTTTTTACTCTTGTAATTTTTAATCCCGGATTATTTATTTGATTTAAGTATGGGATTTTATTGTACAACTTCATAAAATTAAATGTGAGGTTGGCTGTTTGAACTCTTGAGTTGGTTA